>CAMHPM010000179.1 GCA_946187025.1 uncultured Prevotellaceae bacterium | reverse complement strand
GTTGATTGAGTTGTTTACATTATTTGCAGCATTGTTCAATGCAGTAGTTGCAGCTTTATACTCGGCAGTTGTAGGGAATGACTCAACATCGTTTGCTGCAATAGCTGTATTCAGTGCAGGCATGACATCTTTGTTCATTGCGTCGGTCTTGGCAGCAGTGGCCTTAGCCGCAGCAATAGCTGTTTCATAATTCTTTACAGCATCGATTGATGCATTTGCATCGTCGATTGCAGACTTCAATGTATTGTAGTTTGCAGCAGAAGAAGTTGTCTGGAACGCAGTTACAGCATTATCCAGAGCTGTTTGAGCATCAGCAGCCATTTTGCCAGTCGGAACCTCTGCAATAATTGCAGCAGCATCTTCCTCTGGGAACTCTGTGCCAATATATGTAAGACAGAAGTTGTCGAATCCGAAGTACTTATCACCCTCCTGGCAGATACCAATCTTCAAAGTTCCATCATCGCCAACCTCACAGTACATTGTGTTTTTATAATATCCAGCCTTGAATGCCTCGGCTGATGCAGCACCATTGCTTGGCATATAATGCTTGACACCATCGATTGTAACCTCGTCCCAGTTACCAGCAGAAGGTTTGGATGTCAAGGCATCATCGCTGATGAGGCAAACATTCTTTCTTGTATCGTTGGCATACATGAACACCTTATTTTCAGAAACAGTACCAGCTTCAACTGCTGCAGCCATGCTCGGGCCGTTTGATTCTGTACGTGAGAATGCTTGAACTTCCAATTTATAGATTCCGGCATGTAGGCCTTTGAGAATTTGATATGTATCTTTTTGGCCACCATTCATAGTTACGCAAGTATTGCCAGTAGTAGATTTCTTCTCAACATTTCCACTCCATCCGGTAGCGACAGAGCCTTCCCATGTTTCAAAGTCGGCGTTAACAATTTCAACAGTGTCACCTGGTTTCAGGTCAAGAGCCTTGGCTGTAGCCAGAGCTTTTTCGATGACAGCAAGTTCGGTCTTGCCATCACCGCTGATGGTTCCGTTAGCAAGTCCGGTTCTGATATCAGCAACATCGTTGTCGTAAGACGCCTTGCCTGCAGCACTGAGTGTCTCATAGTCTGTTACATTTGCATCGAGTGCAGCTTGAATAGTCTTGTATGTCTCTACTGACTTGTTTGCAGTGGCAACTGCTTCGAGGGCAGCAAGATAGTTGTCGAGAGTTGGATCGCCTTCAAGAGTTGCGACGGCTGTAGTAGCTGCTGTCTTATAATCTGCAAAACATGCTTCAGTAGGAATTTGGGCCTTCACGGCTGCAATCTGTTCGGCCGAGATTGATTCATAGTAATAGGTCATTTTCACGTCGTTGAAGCAAATCCAGCTGTGTCCGCCTCCGTCTTCATCATAACTTGGGACAGCAATTGTCAGGTCGAGATTTCCGTCTGAACCTACGTATGCATAAACTGTATTTGTGTATTTCTCCGTGTTGAATTCGTTCTTGAAGTTACCACGGGAATTAGGTGCATCATCTGCTGTTCGGATGTCATACCAGTCTTTAATCAATGTCTGGTTGTCGTTTGCCTTGAAATAAGCATTGGTCTGGCGGATACCCTTTGAGCCCATATCTACACAAATGCTCATTTGAGCAGGACGATAGAATGCCTGAACCGTGACTTTGTATATGCCTGAAGGCAATCCTGTTACGGTTTGTGTTGTGAAAGACTGGGTTGGAGACGCATTCTGTATTGTATAGCTTCCATTTGTAATATCAACGCCTTGCAATTTGTTTACGTTCCATCCTTCGATGTTGGAATACATAGTCGGGTTGGAAATTTTGTCTGTAAGGTCTTTTGAGTTCATGCCTGCAACAGTTGTTTCCAATTCTGTCTGTGAAGTGACAGTAAGTCCGGCTTTTGCAGCTTCTGTCACGAGACGTGCCTGAGCGGCTGCTGCAACAATTTCCTGCTGTCTTGCACCATCTACAAATTCCCACTTTGTTGCATTTTCAACACCTTCAACCAGACAGATTTCGTTGTTTGCATTTATAGCAAAGAACCAACCTTTCTTGGCATAGCCTTGGTCATAGACGGCACGAAGAACAAGTTTTCCATCAACTTCGTACATGCCAACAGCCTTGTAGTTACTTCCTACACATACAACACCTGTACCGTTACACAACAGATAGTTACCTGTACGATCAATACGCTGTACATAAGCCTGAGACGGAATTGTGACGCCATCGCTGAATGTTGTTTGACTATTACTCTTGTAAGTCACAGTAAATGGGCGTCCATAGAAGTCCACTACAGCACCATCATTTGATTGTGCCAGAGCACTGACACCATAACTCAGGAATTTGCCCGTCACGCTATCATAGAAATAGCCTTGGGCACCACTTGCGGGCAGGTCTGCATAGGCTACACCCATACCCAATGTTGCTAATAGAGCAACAAGTGTAAGCTTAATTTTTTTCATTGTTGTTTGTAGTTTTTTAGGTTAAAAAAAGGATATAGATATTTATTGTTGTTGTTTGACTTTGAAGTATCGGACTGTTGATTAATGTTGTTTTTTTCCAGTCTTACTGTCCGCCTCTACCACTGATATCACTCTCTCTTTTTTATGATTTGGACATGCAAATATAAGTAAAAAGTTATAAATACAATAATAAAATGCAAAATATTTATTAAAACAAGTAAAAAAAAAACGTAAAAAGCAATCATGTTGTTTACGGCAATTTGCAATTAGGCCTACTTTCTCCATGAAGGCTGGTTATTGAAATATGATGGAATGGTAGTGACTTATTGAGTTGTTATTCCATGTGGTAGCTGGTCAACTATTCGTGTTTTTTATAAAAAATAGGGATAAATATTTGCATGTAACAAAAGTTTTTACTTATTTTGCGACGTTATTATAAAACATTTAAAGCTATGAAAAAATTATTAAGCACAATCTGTATGCTGACACTTGCCCTGAGTTTGTCAGCTCAAGAGGCCACCAACAGCGGCTGGATTATCGGTGAACAGGAAAGCAGTTTCCCTGGAGAGATGATTCAGTATGCTGTATGTCCTGCCACAAAAGCCGTCGAAGGTAAAGACGGAGACATTACAGTTTCGTTGAATGCAATGATTTTCAGAGGCGTGACTAAGTATTTCTTTTCTTCCAAGGGTGACAACTTCAAGGTTGACAACCTTCTCACTCAACGCGTCGTAATAAAGGTTGACGACGAAAAGTCGAGTCAATTCGCATTGTCTGGAAACAACAATTACACATCAAACACACTTACGTTTGACGGTTCTTACAAGTCGAAATTCAGGAACATGCTCAAGAAAGGCAAGAAATGTCACATCACTGTTGAGTTTGCCGACAACGACATACAGGAATTTGATTTCAATATTGAAGGTTTAACTCAGACATTTTTGAAATAATCACATACCCTACAGACAACACAGGCGGCACTTGTCATACATGATATGGCAAGTGCCGCCAGCGTTTTTGAGTGTTGCGATGCTACTTTATCCGGATATATTGTGTTGTCATGCCCTTGCCGGTTGTCACCTGAACGAGCAGCAGGCGTCGTGTCAAAGAGCTGTCGAGCACCACTGTTGCCTCGGTATTTCCATTGACTTCGTGTTCTGCAAGCAGTTGTCCTGAAAGAGTGAAAATGCGGATTTGTCTGATTCCTGCACTGGAATTTACCGAAAGTGTGTGTCCGTCGAGTTTAACACACTGGTTCTGGACTTCGTTTGCTGCAATTGACACCGGTTCTGTATATTCCTTGTGACGTAGTCCGAGGAAGGCATCAAGTGCAATAGACGGTTTGTTGTCGAGAATGTTCCATGCTCCGAGGGCGTAGTCATCTTTCATTGCAGGTTCCCAGTAGAAGAGTCCCGAGCCTCCCGCATCGATTATCGCAGTCATGAAATCGCACAGGAAGTTGTTGGCTTCGAGCGGACGATCGTTGTAGTATCCGGTCTCTACCACCATTACCGGTTTTCCATATCGTTCCTTCAACATTGATATGTTTGCCGCAACCCTCGAGATGAATGTAGTTCTGGAAAGTGTCGAGAATGTAGGATATGCCGACAGGCCGATTGCGTCCCACTGCGCCCCGGCAGCAACCAGTGTGTCGAAGTATTGTGTGAGGTTTGCCTCGGTGAGGCATTCTGACACGTGCAACATGGCCTGTGCTTCGGGTGCTGCTTCCTTCACTGCCGTGTATGCGCTGTTTATGAATTTCACGAAATTGGCCGAGCTGCCATCCATGCGTCCTTCGTCCCACAGCATTCCGTTGTCAACCTCGTTGCCTATCTGCACCCAGCGGATGTCGGCTCCGGTTGTTGCTATTCGTCTCATCACATTCAGGGTATGTGAATATACCATCTTCTCAAGTCGGTCGATATCATATCGGGCCCATGTTGCCGGTTTTTCCTGTATTCCTGCATTTGCCCATACATCGCTGAAATTGAGGTCGAGCATTATACTGAGTCCGAGGTTCTTTGCCTGCTGGCACAGGGTGCGCACCGATGTGATGCTTGCAACATCGTCGGCCGGATTGACAAGCACTTGCAGACGTATGCTGTTCATTCCTTCTTCCTGGAGCACCGACATGAGTGAGCCACGTGTGCCTTCGCGATTGTAGAATATGCGGCCATTCTGCACCATCTTCGTGAGCGATGTCACATCGGCACCAAAGGCGAATGTGTCGTCGAGCTCGGAACGTGGGAACGC
>CAMHPM010000178.1 GCA_946187025.1 uncultured Prevotellaceae bacterium | reverse complement strand
TTTGGTCTTCATGGGGTCGGCGTTCTCGATGTATTTGAACATCTCGGGCGAGAAGCTCGGCAGACCTTTGAAGTGCAGCAGCTCGCCTTCGGTCAGTGTGTCGCCAATCTTGAATATTCCATTGTCGGGCAGACCCACGATGTCGCCTGGATATGCTTCGTCGATGGTGCTTTTCTTTTGTGCCATGAACTGTGTGGGCGACGAGAATCGCACTGTCTTGCCTTGACGTGTGTGCAGATATGGTGCGTTGCGCACAAACTTGCCTGAGCACACCTTGCAGAATGCAGTACACGAGCGGTGGTTGGGGTCGATGTTGGCTGTTATCTTGAATATGAAGCCAGTAAACTTAGGCTCTGTTGGCTCTACGGTTCGCTCCTCGGCTTGTGTTGGTCGCGGACTTGGTGCTATCTCGACGAAGCAGTCGAGCAGTTCCTGCACACCGAAGTTGTTGAGAGCCGAGCCAAAGAACACGGGTGCCACTTCGGCTGCGAGGTAGGTGTTGACGTCGAACTCTGGATATACACCTTCGACGAGGTCAAGGTCGTCGCGCAGTTTCTGTGCATCTTCGCTGCCCACTCGCTCGTCGAGTTCGTTGCTGTTGATATCCACTTCCACCTTTTCGGTCACCATCTGCTTGTTTGGCGTGAAGAGGTTGAGGCGTTGCTCGTAGATGTTATATACGCCTTTGAATCGCTGTCCTTGGTTGATAGGCCACGATAGTGGGCGCACCTTGATTTGCAGTTCTGCTTCCACCTCGTCGAGCAGGTCGAACGGGTCGCGTCCTTCGCGGTCCATCTTGTTTATAAACACGATGACTGGTGTCTTTCTCATTCGACACACGGTCATGAGTTTGCGTGTCTGTGCCTCCACGCCCTTTGCTCCGTCGATCACGATGATGGCGCAATCCACAGCGGTGAGTGTTCGGAATGTGTCTTCGCAGAAGTCTTGGTGACCCGGGGTATCGAGTATGTTGACTTTATAGTCGCGGTAGTCGAACTCCATGACCGATGTGCTGACCGAGATACCACGTTGTTTCTCGATGTCCATCCAGTCGGATGTGGCTGTCTTCTTTATCTTGTTTGATTTCACTGCACCTGCCACCTGTATCTGTCCGCCGAATAGGAGCAACTTCTCTGTGAGTGTTGTCTTTCCTGCGTCAGGGTGACTTATGATGGCGAAGGTGCGTCGCCGGCTTATCTCTTGTTCGTTCATGTGCTTGTTTTGTGTTCTCTCTACGATAGTGGTAGCTTAAATTCCGACAGGTCGATTGAGTGTCCTGTCAGTGTATATACCATCATGAGTGCAGCCACTATGATGACAGCAATGCCTATGGCTCGGTTGAGTACCCAGATGATGCGTATGTTGTAGTTGTTGCGCACTTTGTTGACCAACCACGTCAGACCGTACCACCACAGCAGTGCTCCTGCAACGAGTGCTATGTAGCCCAGTATCTGTGCTATCACGTTCTCGACGATGATGAACGAGAACATGGCGAATGTGGCTACAAAGAGGAATATGATGAGTGGGTTGGAGAATGTGACGGCAAAGCCCGTGAGGAAGTTTTGCAGCAGTGTGCCTTTGTTGCGCTTTATGGGCCGTGGCGCATCTTTGGGTTTCGACAGGAATGTATATATGCCGAAAGCAAAGAGCAGTATGCTGCCCACAATCTTTATCCACAGCGCTATGAGTGGATTCTCGATGGTGTCGGTCACGAACTTCACTCCGAGTCCGGTGATGATGGCATATATGACGTCGGACAGCGCTGCACCCACGCCGGTTGCAAAGCCTTCCCATCGGCCTTTGTTCATTGTGCGTTGTATGATGAGTATTCCTACAGGTCCCATCGGTGCCGATGCTATGATGCCGATGAGCAGTCCCTTGAATATCATCTCGTAGTAGCTGGTATCTTGCAGCCACTCCTGGAAGTCGGCATATTGCGGTAGTTGTGGATTTACTATTTCGAGGATGTTTTGTATCATCTGAGTTTTGTTAGGGTTGTGGTTTCGCTTATGAGTCCGTAGTCAGATTGTGTTTCGGCGGTCCACATAAGTGTGTCGTTCTCGCAGGTAATGACCTGATAGCATGTCTGCAGCGTGTCGCCTTCGTTCACTACTGTTAGTGTCAGAATGCTGTCCCCCATGTCCCATAGTCCCGTTTCGGTCTGTTCTTCGTCGGCGATGGTGTAGGTCATGTCGTCGTTGAAGGTCCAGAGTACTGGTTCGTTGGTCAGTTCGGGTTCGCCGCTGTCTATCCGGCTCTCTATGCTCACCTGTGTCCATCGGCCTATGAGGTCTCCCTTGTTGAGCGACATGTCGCACGAGCAGAGGAACAGGCAGATGAATGTTGCCGTTGTTATGTAGAATGTGCGTTTCATTGTCTTAACAACTTTGTCTTAACAACTTTCCTTCATTCTGTCATCTTGCCACTACATATTTGTGGAGTGTAGCTCTCACGGCACCGTTGCCGGCATAGAGTTCCTTCACCATGCCTTCCACTTGTTGGCCCAGTCCTGCTTCGTAGAGGTCAACTCCGAAGATGTCTTTACGGCTGTAGAGTTGTTTCAGACAGCTGTAGTCCTGGTCCTTCTTGCCTACTTCGAGTGGTGCCACGATGGCTTGCAGCTCGGCGAGCAGTGGGTCGGGCGATGGTTCGAACGGTGTTCCGTCGTCCTTGATGCCTTTCAGGTAGCGTGCATATCCTGCCAGTGTGAGTGGTATGAGCACCAGGTTCGACTTGTCGAGCCCTCGTGCTATGTATTTCTTCAGTGTCTCGCCAAATCGTATAGGCAGTTTCTGGCTGGTGTCCATGGCGATGCGTTGTGGTGCGTCGGGCATGAATGGGTTGGGCAGTCGGCGGTTGATGACGGCTCCGATGAACTCGTAGGGGTTGAGTACTCCAGGGTCGGTCACTACTGGCATGGCTTCCATGTAGCCTATCTTCTGTATGAACGGACGCAGGTCTTCGTCTTTCATCTCGGCACTGATGAGTGTGTAGCCCAACATGCAGCCATAGATTGCCATTGCGGTGTGGAGCGGATTGAGGCATGTGGTCACCTTCATGGTCTCGACTTTGTCAACGGTTTCGCGTGTGGTGTAGAGTGCTCCGCCGAGGTGGAGTGGTGGACGGCCGTTGGTGTAGTTGTCTTCGATGACGAGATACTGCACTTCCTCGGCATTGACGAATGGTGCGGTGAAGGTGTGCTTCTCGGTTTCGATGTAGTCGTTGTCCTCAAATCCGTCGGCAGCCAGCATTTCTTTCACTCGCTCGTGTGGTCGTGGGGTGATTTTGTCGATCATCGACCATGGGAATGTTATCTTGGTCTCGTCGTTCAGGTAGTCGAGGAATTCGGCAGGCACCAATCCGTCGTTCACCCATCGTTGGGCGTATGCCATGACTCCGCTCCTGACTTTGTCGCCGTTGTGCGAACAGTTGTCCATCGACTGCACGGTGAGTGGCAGACGTCCTGCCTTGAAGCGCTCGTAGAGCAGTGCGCACACTTTGCCCATGGCGAGCACGGGGTTCAAGCCGCGTGCCAGGTCGGCTTCGTTGTAGGTGTAGCCTTTCTCGGTGATGGTGAATGATATCATCTGCAGGCTTGGCTGCTGGAATATCTCGACGAGTCGCTGCCAGTCGCTGAATTGCTGGTCGGCCTTGAGTGCTTCGGTGATGCTTGCGATGACTTTCTTCTCGATGTTGCCGTCGGAGCAGAGGCTTACGTAGAGCGAGAGGTTGTTGTAGGGTGCGTAGGCCTTGTCGATGACTTCGAAGTCGAATGTCTCGGCCACGATCACTCCGCGGTCATACTTGCCTGTGTTGAGTGCATCGTTGAGTATTGCAGCGGGGAAGGCACGGAAGATGTTGCCTCCGCCGAAGTGTACCCATGTCGGTTCCTTGGCTGTCTTTTCGCGCACGGCCTTTATGTCAAACTTTGGGAGCTCGTATCCTTTGGCTTCCCATTCGGCAGCGTTGTAGTTGCCGGTGAATATATCGTTTAGTTTCATAATTAATCGAAGAATCCTGGTTGCTTGTATTCTATTCCCAATTCGCGGTCAACGGTGGCGAGTATGCCTTGCACTTGTCCCATGGCAAACATGCGTCCGAGTAGTGTGTAGCCTGCATTGTGTCCGTGGCTGCTTTCGTCCATGATGCCGCCTGGTTGGTCGGTGAATGTGAGTCCGTGATCTACACGCATCGGCAGTTTGGGATTTTCTTTTTCGAATATGCGGCACAGTTCTATGAGGTCGGCCCGTCCTCCCAGGTGGCTTGCTTCGGTGAAGTCGCCGTTAGGGAATATGTGGCACGAGCGCAGGTGTACGAAGTGTGTGCGGCTTGCGAATTTCTTTGCCAGTGCCACCACGTCGTTGTATGCACCTGCCGATAGGCTTCCGGCACAGAATGTGAGGCCGTTGTGTTTGTTTGGCACTGCATCGAGCATCCATTGTATGTCGTCCTCGGTGCGTACGATGCGCGGCAGACCCAGTATCTCGATTGGTGGGTCGTCGGGGTGTACACACATGTTCATGTCGTATTCCTCGCATGTTGGCATGATGGCCTCGAGGAAGTATTTCATGTTGGCGCGCAACTGTGCCTTGTCGATGCCTCGGTAGAGGCTGAGGAAGTCGCGGAACTTCTGTATCGGTGCTTCGTCGTTTTCGCTGAAGTTGCCCGACACGAATCCTTGTGTCTTGATGATGATGGTCTCGAC
>CAMHPM010000177.1 GCA_946187025.1 uncultured Prevotellaceae bacterium | reverse complement strand
TATGTTAAGAATAACAAGTTCCTTGTAGGAACGATTTAACAGATTAATCAGATTTTGCTTCCGCAGGCTAATCTTCAATCTTCAATCTCACTCTCCCTTCATATATTGCCTTGCCTACCACCACTTGGCGTACTCCTATCGAGTCGAGTTGCTCGATGTCGGCCATCTGTCCCACACCGCCGCTGGCTATGAGGTTGAGGGTGGGGTAGTGGTTGAGTATTTTCTTGTAGAGGTCGATGGCAGGTCCGGTCAGCATTCCGTCTTTCGATATGTCGGTACAGAGCACGTGTTGCACTCCGTATGCCATGTATCTCTCAATGAATGGCAGCAGACTTTCGTCGCCTTCCTCCTTCCAGCCGTTTATGCTGATGCGTTCGTTCTTCACGTCGGCTCCCAGTATGATGTGGTCGGCTCCGTATTCGCAGAGCCAGCGTGTGAATGTGTCGGGTTGGGTCACTGCCACACTGCCTACGGTCACCATCTGTGCACCGGCATCAAACACCTTCTTTATGTCGTCGTCGCTCTTTATTCCGCCTCCGAAGTCGATGATGAGGTTTGTCTCGCGTGCGATAGCTTCCACCACCGGCAGGTTCACCACATGTTTCGAGCGTGCACCGTCGAGATCGACCAGATGCAGGCGTCGCACCCCTTGTGCCTCAAACTCTCGTGCCACCTCTACAGGGCTGTCGGCATACACCTTCTTCTCATCATAATCGCCCTGGGTCAGTCGCACGCACTTGCCGTCGATGAGGTCTATGGCTGGAATTATCTCAATATTCATAGGTCGAGGAAGTTTCTTATTATCCGTTCGCCTACCGCGCCGCTCTTCTCTGGATGGAACTGCGTGGCGTAGAAGTTGTTGCGATGCAGGGCCGAGCTGTAGGGCTGCACGTAGTTGGTCGTGGCTATGGTGTCGTCGCACAATGGTGCGTAGAAGCTATGTACGAAATACACAAACTCCTCCTTGCTCAGTCCTTTGAACAAGTCGGACTTCATGCCCTCTATGGTGTTCCAACCCATCTGCGGTACTTTGTCTTCATGTAGGGTGGGGCGGAACTTCACCACATCCACGTCGAACACTCCGAGGCAGTCGGTATCCTCCTCCTCGCTGTGACGGCACAGCAGTTGCATACCGATACATATCCCCAGCACTGGCTGGCGTAGGTTGCGAATCACTTCGTCGAGTCTGTGTTGGCGCAGATATGTCATCGTGGTGCGTGCCTCGCCCTGACCTGGAAATATCACTTTGTCGGCCGACATCAGTGTCTCCACCTCGTCGGTCAACACGGCTTCAACCCCGCATCGGTGCAGTGCATTCACCACCGAGCGGATATTCCCTGCGTTGTATTTTACTATTGCTACCTGCATAATAGGCCACAAAGGTACAAATAAATCCCGACATATACATCATGCCATCATGTTTTTTTGGAACTTATGCCGACAATTCATCTACATGTCTGTCTATTTACCTCTGTCAGAATACAATGGATTGCATAAAACGTCGGAGAGGTGGACGGCTGCTTTGTCCGTTCACCTCTCTTTAACTTCCTACTATTTAGGAATGGAAAGGAATGGAAAAGAATGTTCCTTTAACCTCTCCCCCGCCTCCCCCAAGGGGAGGAGCTTTATCCATCCGAATGGCATCTTCTCCCCTTGGGGGAGATAAGAGAGGGGTTTTCCTTTATCTTCCCTTTATCTTCCCTTTAACTTCCTTTCAATCTTCAATTTTCAATCTTCACGAACGCATCTGATAAATCTGTTTAATCATCGCAAAGCGGTATGTTAAGAATAACAAGTTCCCTTGGGAACGATTTAACAGATTTACTATTTATTATCGATTTAATTATTTGGTTATTTTCATCCGGAAGGCCTTCTCCCCATAAAGGGGGAGATGCCCAAAGGGCAGAGAGGGTCCGTCCTTTTAACTTCCCTTTAACTCCAGTCAGACAAATCATAAGTCAATGTTGATGCCAGCCATGAATGTGGCCTTAGGCATCGGGTATCCGGCGTTGATTTCGTAGTTTTGTGCCAGCAGGTTGTCGCCTCTGAGCCAAAGGCGTGCCTGTGGATTGAGTGTGTAGGTGATGGTGGCACCCAGCAGGCTGAATGTCTCTTTCTGTTCGTTGGCACCCACGGCAGTGTAGAGTCCGCACACCTGTTGCAGTCCTGCGTTCACAGTCCAATCCCCTTTACGTAGTGTCGCACCGAAGTAACCTTTGTATTTAGGTGCAGCCACGAGCGGAGTGTGCATGTGCAGGTAGCTGTGGTTGGTGTTGACCGACACCACTTCGTTGATGTGCCAGGTGAGGTTTGCCTCGATGCCTCGGTTGAGGAACTCTCCCGAGTTGATGTTACGTCCGGCCACGGTCTGTATCTGGTTTTTGCCGTCGATGAGGAAGAGGTTGATGCCATAGCTGATACGTCCGTCCATCAGTCGCTGGCTCCATGCCACCTCGTAGCTCATCATGCTCTCGGCATGTAAGGAGTCGGAGTTGGCTGTGCCGTATAGGTACATCTCGCGTGTGTTTGGATTACGGAATCCTTTGCTTACCGATGCTTTCACTTCGCCGCTTGCTATCGGACGGAATACGATACCTGCCTGCGGAACCCATTGGCCACCTGCGGTCGAGTGGTGGTCGTAGCGTATGCCGGCATCGATAGTGAACATCGAACTTATGTCCTGACGCAGGTCGATGTATCCGGCCACTTCGTTCTCGTGGGCATGTGCGCTCTGCATCAGTCGGCGTGGTGTCGTCACCCTTGCGTTGGTCTCACGGTCGGTGTAGTATGCCCGTCCGTAGATGTGCTGGTAGTCGATACCTATGGTTATGTGGTTACCTTCGAATGGGTTGAACGACTGCCACCACGACACTCCTGCCACGGCATCTTTCGATCGGAAGAGGTCGGTCTGTGGTGTGCCTCCGTTGGCATCATAGCCGTCGTTTATCTTATGACGTCCGAAGTTGTCGTATATGCTCAGCGCACCGTTGGTCGAGGCATAGTGGTTTTCGAGCACGAGGCTTGCTGCTCCGCGTGTGATCCATTGTTTGTTCTCATTCTTCGGCTGATTCACGGTGCCAGGGTTGCTGGCGTTGAAGTGTGTGAGGTCTATGTCGCCGTATATATTCCAGTTGTTGCTAAGTTCGTAGTTCAGCTTTATGTATCCACCATATTGTTCAAACCCCATGTCGGGACGGTGGTTGTCGCTGCGCGAGTATTGTGCTGCCACAGTGCTCGAGAATCGGCCGGCACGTGCCTGGTTGCTCACTTCGGCCTGTATCGTACCGTAGCTGCCTGCACCTGCGCTGATGTTAGTGTGTATGCCGTCGGCCTGCATCTTGCGTGTCACTATGTTCACTACTCCGCCCATGGCGTTGGAACCGTAGAGCAGTGAAGCGGGGCTTCGCATCACTTCCACTCGTTCGGCCATGAGTGTCTGATAGCTGTCGGCAATGCTGTGTCCATAGACTCCGTTGTATTGCGGATGTCCGTCGATGAGTACCATCACTTGCCCGCTACCCGACGAGAGTCCTCTCATCATGATGCCTCCGGCAGCGCCGGTGCTCACTCCGTAGCCCATGACTCCGCGGCTGGTCACGCTGAGTCCTGGCACTTGCTCCATGAGTGTGGGCAGGATGTTTGTCCGTTCATTGGCCGTGAGCTGGTCACGTCCAACCGTAGTGACGGTCATGGGCAGGTGCCTTATGTCGGCTGCACTGCGGGTGCCGGTCACCACTACTGTGTTGATGTTTCCTCCATTGATGGTGTCGGTGGTCTCGGCATGGAGGGCCGCAGACCACAATGTTGCTGCCAATGTGGCGGCAACGAGAGTTTTTGGGTCTTTGTTCATTGTGTTATATTTTTCATAGTTTGTCGGGGGACAATCCCACGACTACGGGTGCAAATTTACGACTTTTTGTTTATATGTGTGCATGTAACTTGAAAAAAGTGAGGATTGGCACAAAAAAAAGACGAGCTAACTTCACAGTCTGCTCGTACGTTAATATGAAAAAGTCTTTACCTTATAGCAAAACTATATTACTTATAGCTTATCGACCGCAAAGTTATGGATTTTTTTTATACGCTCCAAATATTTTAAGTGTTTTTTTTGAAAAATTTTTAATCTGTGTGCGATTTATACTTTTTTTTAGCCTTATTCTAACTTTATCCACCTTTTTTGGTGGTTTCATGCGTCTATAATAGCTCCTTTATTGCATCGAGTGCATACACTTCGTAGTCGGCATCGGTTGCATCAACCTGCCATGCGTGGTTGTTGTTGAAGAATATAGTGTGCAGTCCGGCTTGTTTGGCTCCACGTATGTCGGTTTCGTAGTTGTCGCCAATCATGATGGTGGTTTCCCTGTCGGCATGAGCTGTCTTCATGGCATAGTCGAAGAATGCTTGCTGGGGTTTGTTAGCTCCAGCATCTTCGGATAGTATGATGGTGTCGAAGTATCGCAGGGTGTCCGATGCCCTTAGCTTGCGGTATTGCACTTCGTGGAATCCGTTGCTGCACAGGTGCATCCTGTATCCACGTCGTTTGAGGTATTCCAGCAGTTGGTGTGCGCCATCCACAGTCCCTGGCTTGTCGGCACAGAGGTCGAGGTATTTGTCGCTCATCTCCATGCACTGGGCTGGGGGAGGGGCATATGGAGTTCCGTCGGCTTGTATGCCAGCTGCGAGAGGTCGGAGTATTCGTTCGACCATG
>CAMHPM010000176.1 GCA_946187025.1 uncultured Prevotellaceae bacterium | reverse complement strand
TCTTATTCCTAAATACTCTTATTCCTAAATACTCTAATTCCTGATTACCCCCCCCAATCATAATTTCACATCGATGGTTTGCAGATCGTTAGAGCTGCTTGATGTGCCAACCGACAGTTTGAATGAGCCGTTTTTCACCCGCATGGTGTTGGTTGCCGGGTCCCACCACTGGAATGCCGATGGTGCGAGTGGCAGAATCACGGTCTCCGACTTGTGTGGCTGCACTGTCACACGCTGGAATGCACGCAATGTGTGGTTTATGGTCGATGTGTCGTCGGTGCGGCGCAGATATACCTGTACCACTTCGGTGGTTGCTATGCTCGAGTTGTTGGTGATGGTGACGAACACCTTGTTATTCCTGTATGTAGGTTTGCCGAGGGTGGTTTTTCCGTAGTTGAGTCCGTAGCCGAACGGGAACAGCGGTTCCGACTTGAGGTATCGGTAGGTGCGTCCTTCCATGTTGTAGTCTTCGTAGTCGGGCAGTTGTGAGTCGGATTTGTAGAATGTGACAGGCAGTTTGCCCGATGGGTTGTAGTCGCCAAACAGTATGTCGGCCACGGCTTGTCCGCCTGCCTCGCCGCCATACCATGCTTGTAGTATTGCGTCGCACGAGTGTGTCTCGGGTTCGAGTGCGATGGCGCTGCCCGAGCAGTTGACGAGGATGACACGGAATCCGGCATTGTGTATGTCGGCCAGCAGTTGTCGTTGTGGGCGTGGCAGTTCGATTGATGTACGGTCGCCGCCGCGGAATCCGTCGAAGTTGACGCGCATCTCCTCGCCTTCGAGTCGTGGCGATATGCCACCTACGAATACCACCACATCGGGTTTGGCATTGCGCAGGGTGCTTATGATTGAGGCTGAGTTGCTCTCTCTGTTGTTGTTGGCGGCTGGTGTGTTGTCGGTGCCCGATGCAATTGTCTCGTCGTGTCCGTAGTCGCGTGCCGGTCCGCCTCCTGTGTTGTTGTTGCGCGAGCGTTCTGCCAGTTCACATCCGCGCAGTTGTGCCACCACGTTGGCTTTTGCCTTGATGCCTTCGAGTATGGTTGTGGTGTGTGTGGGGAATCCGTTGTAGTTGCCCCATTGCATGGTCGAGTCGTTTGCGTTGGGCCCTACTACCGCCACTCGTGCCGTGCGGCTGAGGGGCAGTGTGTTGTCTTTGTTTTGCAGCAGCACGATTGATTCGCGTGCTGCCTTGAGTGCGAGTTCGTGATGTTTTTTCGATGCGATGACTTCGGGTCCGATGCGTTGCCATGCCACTACCGACGGGTCGTCGAAGTCGCCCAGTTCGAATCGTGCGGTGAGCAGTCGCATGAGGCTTTGGTCTATCTTCTCTTCGCTCACCATGCCTTGTGCCACGGCTTCGGGCAGTGAGCGGTATGTGTTGCCGCATTCCAGGTCAGTACCGGTGCTTACAGCCCGTGCGATGGCCGATTCCTTGCTTGGTGAGTAGTTGTGGAAGCCGGGTTTCCAGAAGTCATCTACTGCCCAGCAGTCGGATGTGATGAGTCCGGTGAATCCCCACTGGTCGCGCAGTATGTCTTTGAGCAGCCGGGTGTTGCCGCAGCATGGTTCGCCGTCGAATCGTTGGTAGGCACACATCACTTCGCGCACATCGCCTTCTTGCACCAGTGCCTTGAATGCCGGCAGGTAGGTTTCCCACAGGTCGCGTTCGGGCAGCAGTTCGATGTTGAACTGGTGGCGGTTCCATTCGGGTCCGCTATGCACGGCGAAGTGTTTGGCACATGCCAGCAGTTTGCGGTAGTTGCCTCGAAGGCCGTAGGTCACACGTTCGTTGCCCTCGCTGCCTTGCAGGCCGCGCACTGCGGCCAGGCCCATGCAGGCGGTGAGGTATGGGTCTTCGCCGTAGGTCTCTTGTCCGCGTCCCCATCGCGGGTCGCGGAATATGTTGATGTTTGGTGTCCAGAACGAGAGGCCTTGGTATTGTTTTATCTGTCCGGCGTTGCGTGCCAGGTTGTTCTTGGCTCGTGCTTCGTCGCTCACTGCTGTGAATATGTCGTGTACCATGGTGTCGTCCCACGATGCAGCCAGTCCCATGGTGATGGGGAATACGGTGGCGGTGCCGTTGCGGCCCAGTCCGTGCAGAGCTTCGTTCCACCAGCTGAATTGTGGTATGCCCAGTCGTGGTATGGCAGGCGAGTTGTGTTCCATGAGTCGTGCCTTCTCTTCGAGTGTGAGGCGTGAGATGAGGTCGGCTGCGCGTTTCTCGGGGGCGAGCGACGGGTCTTTGTAGGGTTGTGCAGTCATGGTGGTGGCCACTGCAAGCAAGGCAAGGATTCCTGTTCCCCGCCTGATGGCCGACAGCCATGCTGTGTGCCGGCTGTTTGTTTTTAGTAAGATACTTGGCATAGTATATTTTTTTTGGTTAGTAGTGCTGCGATGCGGTCGAGTTGTTCGTGTGTGGCTTTGCGCAGGGTGGTGGCCGGGGTTTCGCGGTCGATGGTGTATATCATCACTTCGCGCGGGTTGATGCGTGCCACGGCATCAATCCATGGCACTACATATTCGTCGGTGGTGTTGTCTATGTTGCGGCCTTGGTATGTGCCTTGCATAAACATGGTCTGGATGATGCAGCGTTGGCCGAAACGGCACATGGCCTCGATTATCTGTTCCACGTCGTAGCTGTGTGATGTGGGGCGGTCAACGCATCTGATGTATTCGGCCGACACGGTGTCGAGTTTCAGTATGTTGTTGTCAACCATGAGCAGTGCGTCAAACACGTCGGGCCTCACTATCTGTGTGGCGTTCGACAGCACACTCACCTTGGCCTGCGGGAAATACGTGTCGCGCAGGCTCACCACGTCGGCCACTATCTCGGCAAACTGAGGGTGCAGGGTCGGTTCGCCGTTGCCGGCAAAGGTGAGTACATCGGGCGGTGTGCCTTGGTCGCGCATCTGTTCCAACTGGGCGCGCAGGGCATCGTGCACCTCCTGCGGTGTGGGCCGCTGGGTGTGGGGCACATGGTCGTGGTTGAATCCACATTCGCAGTATATGCAGTCGAATGTGCAGCATTTGCCGTCGTGGGGCATGAGGTTGATGCCGAGCGAGATGCCCAGGCGGCGGCTGTGGATGGGGCCGAATATCGGCGTTGAATAAAGTACTGTCATAGCACGGGCAAAGTTACGAATTTTAATTGAATTAGTGTCTGCATCGGGCCAAATGTTGATAAAAAAACATGAATAAAGCCGCAGCATGGGCAGATATGCAATGCACGATGTCGCTGCATGTCTTCCAGCCACTGCATCCGCCGCCGTCGCTGCGAGTGCGGACTCTCAGCCCCGCGACTGCGCACTCTCAGGCCCGCGACTGCGCACTCGCAAATCTTTTTTCATCAGTCGCACTGCAATTTCCTGCCAATCGTGGTGTGTGTGCGCCATTTATTTCGTAACTTTGCACCCGTAGGCACACGAGTGGCCGCGGTGTTGCTCCACCCGGTGCTGTTAACAGATCATGGCTATGAAAAGATATATCTCACTGCTCGCTGCCGTTGCATGTTGCGTCGCTGCCGTTGCACAGCTGGAGGACGTGACCGTCACTCCGCTCAACAATGCTGACCAGCTGCCTGTGAACGAGATTACCCAGATTTTCCAGGATTCGGAGGGCTTTGTGTGGTATGGCACCACCGACGGCCTCTGCCGCGACGATGGCTACAACATACATGTGTTCCGCAAAGACGTGTTCCACCCCGAGCTGGTCGATGTGAACTCGGTGACCGACATTGCCGAAGACCACAGCAACCACCTGTGGATAAGCACAGCCAGCGGACTCCTGCGCATGGACCGCGCCACGTTCGAGATGGTGCGTGTGGGCGACGACGAACTGCAGCAGAGCCATGTGGATTACCTGCTGGCAGCATCCGACGGCACCATCTGGGCCATGGGCGACCGTCACCTCTACCACATCACTCCCGAGGCAACCATCATCGACACCTACGACATGCCCGAGGACATCACATGCCTGTATGAAGACAGCCGGCACCGCATCTTCGTCTCACGATTCGAACACGGACTCATGATGCTGCAGCCGGGCGACACACAATTCCGCATCGTGGCCCCCGACTACCAGATTTCGGCTATGATAGAAGACACCGTCAACCACTGCTACTGGCTCTGCGACCGCAACACGGGAATCATACGCTATACCGAGACCGGACATGACAGCAGTCCGCAGTTCATACATCAAGACCCCGTGAAAGACGACTACGGGATGACCATCACCTTCTTCACACACCTCGTACAGGACAACCGCTTCCACTACATCTGGGCCATATCCTACTACCGAGGACTCTACGTCTTCCGCCCCGGACCCGACGGACGCCTCCAACGCATGTCAACCACCGGCTTCCTACCGCAAAACCACCACATCTACTACAACATCATGAAGTCGGGCTCAGGCCACCTCTGGGTCACAGGATTCGACACCAGCAGCTTCGTGATCAACCTCGACAAGAAACACATAGCCTACAACCCGCTCGCCAGCCTGGCACAGTCCACACACTTCTCGCCGTCGGTAGCGGCACTCTATCGCGACGAAGGACGCATCTACTGGGTGATGCAGAAACGCAACAACCTGCGACTCTATGATGCACAGACCGACACCTGGGCCGACTATATGCGGCAACCCGACGTGAGCCGCTATCCACTCTACCTCACCCAGCAGCTCCAACCGTCGCACCGCCCTGGCCACGTGTGGGCCGTCACCCCCGACGACGTCTTCCTGCTCA
>CAMHPM010000175.1 GCA_946187025.1 uncultured Prevotellaceae bacterium | reverse complement strand
GCCTACCCTGCCGACTTCATTGCCGAAGGTGTTGACCAGACACGCGGATGGTTCTTCACCCTACATGCCATCGCAACCATGGCATTTGACTCCGTGGCATTCAAGACTGTGATAAGCAACGGACTTGTGCTCGACAAGAATGGCATCAAGATGTCGAAGCGACTGGGCAACGTGATCAATCCGTTTGAGTGTATCGGTACATACGGAGCCGATGCAGTGCGTTGGTACATGATAACCAACTCGTCGCCATGGGACAACCTCTCGTTCGACCCCGATGGAGTGAAGGAAGTGACCAGCTCGTTCTTCATCAAGTTGCAGCAAGCCTACTCGTTCTTCACTATGTATGCCAACGTTGACGGATTCGACTATCACGAAGCCGACATACCATACGCCGAGCGTCCCGACTTCGACCGCTGGCTGCTCTCCGAGCTCAACACCCTGGTAAAGAACGTACGTGCCTACCTCGACGACTACGACCCGACACCGGCCGGACGACTCATTCAGAAGTTCGTGATCGACTACCTGTCCAACTGGTACATCCGCCTCAACAAAGCACGCTTCTGGGCAGGCGAGATGACAGCCGACAAGCTCTCGGCATATCAGACACTCTACACATGCCTCGACACCCTGGCACGACTCATCGCGCCGATAGCTCCGTTCTATGCCGACCAGCTGTTCCTCGACCTCAACAGCGCAACAGGTAAGGACAAGGCCGCGAGCGTACACCTCGCTGCATATCCCGCATACACCGAAGACTATATCGACGACGAACTCAACCTGGCCATGCAGGCTGCTATGGATGTCACCTCGATGGGACTCTCCATCCGCAAGAAGGTGAAGATACCGGTGATACAGGCATTGCAAGCCATCGCCATACCCGATACCGACCCAGTTCTCTCGGCACGCATCGAGCGCATGGCATCCATCATCACCAAGGAAGTGAACGTGAAGGAACTGCAACTCATGGACGGCGCCATGCTGGTGAAGACCGTGAAGTGCAACTTCCGTGTCATGGGAAAGAAGTTTGGCAAGCAGATGAAAGCTGTAGCCGACGCTGTGGCAAATATGACACAAGCCGAAGTGGCAGAGCTTGAAAGCAAGGGTGCAGTGACCCTCATGGCAGCAGGCGAACCGGCAACCGTGGAACTCACCGATGTCGATATCATGTCGCAAGACATACCTGGATGGAGTGTTGCCAACGAAGGGACCATGACCGTGGCTCTAGACATCACCGTCACTCCAGAACTTAAGGTCGAAGGCAATTCGCGAAAACTCATCAAGCAGATACAAAACCTGCGCAAGACTTCGGGACTCGACATCACCGACCGCATACACGTCACCATATCGCCAGTGGCCGAAGTAGAGGCTGTGCTCGCTCGTTTCAAGACCAACATCGCATCGCAAGTGCTGGCACTCAGCATCGATGTGGCTGAAAACGATGGCGAACTCTACGACTTCGATGAGTTCAAGGCAAACATCAAACTGCAAAAAGCATGAATCGACGACAAGCCATCCTGCTCACATTGCTCATGATTGTGGTGGTCATCATCGACCAGATAATTAAATATCAGGTCAAGACCACCATGACACTGAGCGAGCATATCCCCATCACCAACTGGTTTCACATCGCTTTTGTCGAGAACAAAGGTATGGCATTCGGCTGGTCGTTCGGCCCAAAGATATTCCTATCCATCTTCCGAGTACTCACCGTCGGCCTGCTCATATGGTATGTATTCCGATTGCTGCGCCAGCCGTGGCACTTGGGATTCATTGTATGCATAGGCCTCATCATAGGCGGAGCAATAGGCAACATCATCGACAGCCTGTTCTACGGCATGATATTCAGTTCCTCCACCCATTACGACATAGCACAACTCGTTCCGTGGGGCGAAGGATACGGGCGGTTTCTCGAAGGTAAAGTGGTCGATATGTTCTACTTCCCGCTCGTTGAATGGGACATGCCTGAATCGTGGACATGGCTCGATTCCATACCGCTACTGCCTGCAGCGGGCGAACACTGCGTCTTCTTCAGTCCTGTGTTCAACTTTGCCGACTCATGTATCAGCTGTGGAGTCGTAGCACTCATACTCTTCTTCCGTCAGTCGTTCAGCAAATGCTTTATAATAAAGCAAAATGATTAATGCGTAATTAACATAATACGAGTTTCGCATGTCGGTTATAAATGGTGGAACCATGCGAAAGATGAATTAAAATAACAAATAATCAATAATGAGCCTTCCCGATGTAATCACTTCCCATAGGGGAATCAGGGATGGGGTCATGTGTCAAATAGCCATAACCCTCGTCCTCCTTTCATTTGCCTCATGCGAATGGAAGGATGGAGATGTGGTGTCAAAACAGAAGATGGAAGACATCCTTTTCGACTATCACATAGCTCAAGCCATGGTTCTCAACCTCACAGCCGACGAGCGCGACAACTCGCTCAACTATCTCGACGCAGTATATGAGAAACATGGAATCACCGCAGCACAGTTCGACTCATCGCTCATCTACTACAACCGTCATCCCGACCAGTTGTCCGACATCTATAAGAACCTGAAGACCCGCTACGAGCGGCTCGACGGTCAGCTCAGCCTCATGACAGGCAGCAACGAGATGCGCACCACATACACCGCAGGGGGCGACACGGCCGAAATATGGAGCGGAGCCAACCTGCTCATCCTGCGCGACAGCCCATACCTCAACCGGCAGACATTCACACTCAAGGCCGATACTTCATTCCGTCCAAACGACCAGTTCTATCTCACGGCCGACATCGATTTCATCCGCGAAGACCCTTCAGAACGCAACACACATTTATATGCATGTCTTGCTGTCCACTACACCAACGGTCGTGTAGTAAGCTACGTGCGCGACACGCCCAACACCAGCCGTGTTGAACTGCGAGTCAACGCAACCGACGGCCAGCCAATCAAAAGCCTCTACGGTTATTTCTACCGCACAGGACAAAACAGAACACGCGACCTAGGCATCATACGCAACATATCGCTCCTGCGCTACCACACCCAGCCGGCAGGACAAGTTCTTGTGGCTGACACTCTCGGTACCGACACCATCGACACCGACACTACGCCGCAGGCCGACCCTAAAGCAACCGACACACACCGGCACATACCGGCACTCAACCCTGAGGAGAAGCGCCGTATGGCCACCGATACCATACGCGACCTGCGCATAAAAGAGATGCCGGCAGTACGCACACCAAACTCGATAGGACCATCGCGACGCATACGCCGCCGATAACACCACACACCACAAATAATATTATCCTCAACACACATGCGACGCATAGCAGCATCACACGTCACCATCAACGGACACGATTATCGCAACCATGTGGTCGAGCTCGACGAGCAAGGTTTAATCATCCGCCACTACCAGCTCACCGAAGAATTGCCACACACCGAATGGCATCAGCATCTATGCTTCGACGAGCGATAATCACTCCGTCGCTTTAAACGCCATTGCAGCCAGTGCCAATTTCCTCAGAGCTTTCTTTAGGCAATAACTTTTGGTGCTTTCCATAAAAACATAATACTCAAAGTAAAATTTCACACCTTTATTATCGGCTGACTATCAAGCCACGCTTTGCGCTCTGCATCATCGACATCACGGAATTTTTGCCATATCCAAATTGTTCATCATATTATCTGCTATATAGGCATTTCCGATAGCTGCGGAAAGCCACTGGGCACCAATTCTCCTGAAACATTATTATAACGAACAGTTAGTTTACACTGCATGGACCTACAAAAACACATAAGGCAAGGTTGTTGCCCTGCCTTATGTGTTTTAATTCGTCTGGTATATTCACTTTCCGTTGCTCTCGAGAGTCCAGCCTTGGCGCTTGAGGAGTCCCGGCTCACTGCCTGTGAACATCTTGGCTGCTTCTTTGTCGCCCTTGAGGGTCCAGTCGAGCCATGCCAGTGCGGGGATGGTGAACTCACCACCGTGCGGACGTCCGTAGGTACCACCATGACCAACGGGGAAGTTGGCAGCATAGGCAGGCACATGGCTGATGCGGTGGAAGTCGTCCATTCCGTTACCATAGGCGATGTCCTGTTCGCCACCGAGGATGTAGATGATTGGTGTGTGTATCTCCTTCAGTTTCTCCTTCGGAGGCATCGGCATTCCGCCTACTGCGCTGCCTGCGTTCTGCTGGTTGAACAGTCCACTGTTGCAGATCATGAGCGAAGTGATGCGCTTGTCGGCACAGTTGTATAGTGTCTGTAGTCCGCCACACGACATGCCTGCCACACAGATGTTCTTTGTGTCTATCTTGCCATAATATGGGCTGTCTTTCTTCTCGTTCTGCTGGAACACCCAGTCGATTGCTTCTATCTGCTGCTCGCTCTTCGACATGGGACCTTGGTAGCGCTGGCCTTGACGTGGCATGAATCCGGTTGCAACGACAATATAGCCATGTGATGCAATCTCGTTGAGGAAGAGGTAGTGTTCGAACGGTGAGTTGTTGCACGCACCGTTACCCCACACGAGTACAGGTAGCTTCTGGTCTTTGCCAAACTTCGACAGGTCTTGCGGTACGAAGATGGTGTGTGCCTCGAGGCTTGCGTCTTCGAGCATGATGGCGCACTGTCCCTCATAGTCGTTGTAGTCTTTGATATCCAGCAGCGCCGACACTCCGTCAAAGAGCCGTCCCATGCTGGAACTGCGAATGGCGTTGACGCCTTTGTCCAGAGCCTTGAGAATCAGCAGGCTGTCC
>CAMHPM010000174.1 GCA_946187025.1 uncultured Prevotellaceae bacterium | reverse complement strand
ATAGGAATCATGTCGGTAGAGAACTTGAAGAGTATAGGTTGGTTGGCATCGTTTGGAAGCGAGTTCTGAACCATGTCGAGCTTGTCGCGCACGTCGTTGGTCAGCGCGTCGATATCGTAGCCGTATTCAAACTCGAGTGTCACGACCGACACGTTCTCCCTGGAGTTGGAGGTGATGTGCTTGAGGTGCTCCACCGAGTTGAGCGTGTTTTCCAACGGACGTGTCACGTTGTTTTCTATATCGTTGGCCGATGCTCCGTTGTAGTAGGTCATAATCATGATTGTGTTGGTATCGATGTCTGGCATGAGGTCGATAGGCAACTTCATTGCCGAGAAGATACCGAATATGATTACTGCAAGGAATGCAAGGCTTGTCATTATCGGGCGTTTCACCGCCCCTTCGTATAGGCTCATCTTTATAATTTGCGGTTTGACAATTTACTATTTACTTTATTCCACTACTTTCACTTCTTTGCCGTTGGCCAGTCGCGACATACCTGCTACCACTACCTGTGCTCCCGGTTCCACTCCTTCGATTACTTCGTAGCGGTCGCCTATGTGCTTGCCCAGCTCTACGCGGTCGTAGCTCACCTTGCCGTCTTTGTAGGTATATACGTAGCGGTCGCCGGCTCCCACTTGCTTCACGAGTGCCATGTCGGGAATCATGACGCGCTCGATTTCGTTGAAGTTGATGGTGGCGCGTGCAAACATGCCCGGACGCACTTTCTGGTTCTGGTTTGGCACGGTTACCTCAACTGGGAATGTGTGTGTGGCTTGGTCGATGGTTGGATATACGATTGATACCTTGCCGCCGAACACTTCGCCCGGATATGCATCGAGTTCTATCTGTATAGGCATACCGGTTACCATGTCTTTATAGTAGATTTCCGACACGTTGATGATGAGTTTCACTGGGTTGAGCTGCTCGATGGTGAGTATCGGCTGTCCGCTGTACATGTCGCCGTTGTCGTAGTTGCGTGCTGTCACTACTCCGCTCACCGGTGCAATCAGTTGTGTGTTCTGCACGAGCTGGTGGTATTGGGTCGAAAGTATGTCGAGTTGCATCTTTGAGTTGTCGTATTCTGCTTTCGATGCTCCACCCACGGCATAGAGCTGGCTGGTGCGGTTGAATTCCACTTTCTGGTTTTCTATCTGCAGTTCGAGCTGACGGACGTTGGATGCGTCGAGCTGTACGAGCACCTGGCCTTTCCTCACCTGGTCGCCCACTTCTGCATATATCTTCTCGATGCGGAATGGTGTGTTGGGCGCGATGTTGTTTTTCACGTCGCTTTCCACGGTTGCCGTGTAGGTCTCGGTCTGCGGCACCATCTGTTGTTCCACGTTGGCTATCTTCACTTCCGGACGCTCGTCGGTCGGTGCCTTGCTGTTTTCTTTCTCGCTGCTTGTGCAGGCGGCGAGTGCCACCATGCCGAGCAGTGTTGCGATGAGTGTTAATTTGTTGTGTCTCATATCTTGTATTGTTTTTTTATTATCGTTTAGTAGTTCTCGCGTCCCAGTGTGTAGTCGAGGCTTGCCTTTGCCACGAGGTAGTCGTAGATTGACTGGTTGTAGGTGAGTTGTGCCGATGTGAGTGCGAGCTCGCTCTGGTTGAGTTCGAGTATCGTGCCGCGGCCCACTTCATATCGCTTGGCAGCTATCGACACTGCCTTGTCGGCCTGGCGCACTGCCTCCTTGTTGCTTTGTGTCTGTGCTATGGACGAAGCCATGTTCTGCTTGTAGCTCTCAACGGCCATGGTGAGCTGGCGCTCGGTGTTGAGGCGGTTGTCGTCGAGTTGCGACAGTTGCAGCTTGCTTGTCTTCAGCTTTGTCCAGTTGGATGCGCGGAAGAGCGGAATGCTCACCGAGATGGTGAACGATGCCGACGGGCTCCAGTCGTAGTCCCATACGCTCCAGTTGGAGTTGTAGAGCGACTGGTACTGTCCGTTGAGCACAAAGGCCACGGTCGGCATGAAGTTGGTGCGTTGTATCTTGAGCGCGCGTTCGAGCATGGCGCGGTTCATGTCTATCTGGCGCAGGGCGGAGTTGCCGCCGAGCTCGGCTGCCGATGATTGCATGTCGGGCAGCTGAAGGCCGTTCTCATAGTTTTCCAGACGGTCGTCGATGCTCACCTTCACATTCGGGTCGATACCCATCAGCACCTTCAGCTGGAGTTCGGCCAGAGTCAGGCCTGTCTCTGTGCTTACAAGGCTCGAGTTCATCGACCTCATCTGCACCTCGGCGCTTATCTTGTCGTATTCGCTCACCTTGCCCACATCATACTTTGCCTTCACAACGTCGTAGTTTTCCTTGCTTGTGTTGTAGCTCTCCTGCATCACCTTATACGAGTCCTGAGCAAGCAGCATCTGATAGAATGCTTTCGTCACCTGGTTCACGAGGTCGAGGCGCGAGCTGCGTGCCTTCTCCTGAGCCAGCTCGATGTCCTGCTTGGTCAGTTTCATGTTCTGATATACGGCTGGTGCAAATATCGGGAAACTGATAGTTCCCGCCAGCGCACCCGTGTTGGTGTTGTCACGACCCATCTTAAACTTGTTGCCGCCCAGGTTCATCTCGGCAGCAAGCAGGGTGTGCTGAATGGTGGCAGTGGCCGAGGCCTCGGGCAGGAGAGCCTGCCAAGCTTCTTCGTCGGCTATGCGTTTCAGCTCGATGTCCTTGTCGGCTACTTTGATGGTAGGGTTTTCGGCAAGTGCGATGTCAATCGCCTGCTTGAGTGTAAGGTTCAGCTGCTGACCATAAACCGTAGTGGCGGCCAACAGCATTGCAACACTCAACAGCAATGTTTTTCCTGTTTTCATCTCTTTCTTTTATAATGCTTTGTGCTTGATTAATTTCCTAAAATCGGCTGCAAAGTTACTACATTTCTCTTTTATACACAAACTTGCATGACCAAAAACACTTTTTTATCGACCTTTTAACAATATTTAGCGTGATATTCAACCCGAAAGCAAGTACAATCCGACTAAAAGGCAACATCACCCATGTATTTACACCTCCATAAACCCGACTGCCGTCGGGTGTGAAATAACCACGGCGCGACCATGTGGATTACCACTGGAGTACTACTGTTTTATCCCGAGTTTACAGCTGTTTTATTCCGGGTTTATAGTTATTCTATCCCGAGTTTACAGCTGTTTTATCCCGAGTTTACAGCTGTTTTATTCCGGGCATATAATGAAATTATACCGACTGTATAGTGGAATTATTCATTGAGAGTGGAGCCGTTTTCCAGAGCGTATTGAAAAATTTTCCTGCGACTCTAGGAGAATTTACCCGAAGACGTTGGAGTATTTGCCTGCGACCATAGGAGAATTCTTTAATTTGTGGGAGAAATTTAATAATTTGCACCACAAATTTAATAATTTGTCGCCAGAAATTTAATAATTTGCACCACAAATTAAAGTTTTCCTCCGTACTCGCAGGCAAATACTCCTACGTCTTCGGGTAAATTCTTCTACGTCTTCAGGTAAATTCTTCTACGGCCTCATGCGAATTCTTCTGCGGCCGCATACAAATACTCCCACACGCTCACAAAGACACGGCCTTATCATCGTGCGTCCTCTCGCGTGTGCGCGCGTATATATAAATAATGAGTCGGTGGCGCATGGACGGGGCGACTGTTGAAGGCAGATAGGAAAGGGACGGAGAGTAGATAGCAGGATGATGATGTGTAGATAGGAAGAAGCTGGTGAGTATATGGGAATGGGCCGCTGCGCAGATAGGAGAAGGCCGCTGCGTAGATAGTGTCATCCCGTCGCGTTTGCTCCGGCAGTGATGTATAAACCAACAGCAGGAGCTGCATGTGCAGTTCCTGCTGTTGTGTTGTGTGTGTCGTTGAGCGTGCGGCCGATTACTTGCCGTGGTTCTCGCTCGACACTGTGAGTGACTTACGTCCCTTCTTGCGACGTGCAGACAAAACGCGGCGTCCGTTCTTGGTTGTCATGCGCTGACGGAATCCGTGCTTGTTCACTCTCTTGCGGTTGTGTGGTTGGAATGTACGTTTCATATCTGTTATTTTTGGTTGTTATTCTCTTTTGACGCGCAAACAGCGTGCAAAATTAGTGATTTTATGTAAACTGACCAAGGATTTAGCGGTTTTTCGCTCTGTTTCTTGGTCATTTTATGAAAAAAACCTACATTTGCACTCGATTTCGGAGCAACGCTGCCCCGATTTACATTCATGTATCATAAACTCTTAATTTAATAAAGACTATGGCAATATTAGCAGGTGATATCAAAAAAGGAGTATGCCTTCGCCTCGACGACGGCAAGATTTGGGTAGTCATCGACTTCCTTCACAAGAAACCAGGTAAGGGAAACACCGTGATGATTACAAAACTCCGCAACGTGGAAGACGGACGTGTGCTCGAGCGCACATGGATCGTAAGTGCAAAACTGGACGATGTGACCGTGTCGCACCAGCAGTTCCAGTACCTCTACAAAGAAGGCGATGACATGGTGTTCATGAACACCGAGACATTCGAACAGGTGAACATCGCTAAGGACCTCATCACTGGCGGCGACTTCCTCAAGGAGGGCGACACAATGGTGATGGCATCAATCGACGACCAGACAGGTGCTATCCTCACAGCCGAAGCACCAGTGAAGATTGTCCTAAAGGTGACTTACACCGAGCCGGGCCTCAAAGGCGACACAGCAACCAACGCAACCAAGCCGGCTACACTCGAGACAGGTGTCGAAATCCGCGTGCCGCTCTTCATCAACGAAGGCGACCTCATCGAAGTTGACACACGCGACGGAAGCTACGTTTCACGTAAGTCGTAATCGG
>CAMHPM010000173.1 GCA_946187025.1 uncultured Prevotellaceae bacterium | reverse complement strand
AATCGTATAAATTAAAAATAAAGATGAAACGGATATCAATATTAGTGATGGTTGCTGTGTGTCTGTCATGCAGCATGTCGGTATCGGCCCAACGTCATGCACCAAAGGGTATGCGCAGTGATGCAATGGATGTGGTGAAGCAGATGGGGGTGGGGTGGAACCTCGGTAACACGCTTGAGGCGTACAACGGACGACCTGCCGCCAATCTTGTCCCAAGGCGGCGAACAGGCAGCGACGGACAGGGCACCCTTCCTATGGATGTGGTGGGTGATACGTTTCCTGCCGGCTTGGAAACCGAGACATCGTGGGGCAACCCGGTGACGACGAAGGCGTTGATTGACTCGGTGCGTGCTGCGGGCTTCCGCTCGTTGAGGGTGCCAGTGAGGTGGTATCCGCATTTTGTCTATGACGGGCAGACACTGCGTATTGACCCGAAGTGGACGGCACGTGTGAAGGAAGTTGTGGGTTACGCCTTGGCCAACGACATGTATGTGGTGCTGAATACTCATCACGAGATGTGGCTGGAGTCGCATCCCACGTATGCCGACTCGGCCAACGTGTATAAGCAGCTGCGATTGTTGTGGACGGAGATAGCACGCGAGTTTGCCGACTACGACGAACATCTTGTGTTTGCAGGAACTAACGAGGTGCATATACCAGGCAACTGGGGTCGTCCGTCGCAAGAGAATGCCGATGTGCAGAACGGCATGAACCAGGTGTTTGTCGATGCCGTGCGAGCTACTGGCGGTAAGAACCGCTGGCGCCCGCTGACTGTGCAGACTTATGTGTGCAACGGTCAGTTTGGTGTCGAACTGTTCCGGATGCCACACGACGTGGTGGATAAACGCCTGATTGTCGAGGTACATAACTACGACCCTTACAACTACGGACTGCAAGATAAAGTGAGATTCTGGGGCACACCTTATATTAAATATGGTACGGAGAGCGATAACGACGAAGCGGCCATTGATGCAACATATCGCAAATTGCACGATGCATTCACGGCAAAGGGTGTGCCATTCATCGTGGGCGAGATGGGTGCCAACTTCCACACAGGCAAGGATGCCGACGAGTTGCGGGTTGTCGAAGAGTCGTATGGCTACTACCTGGAACATGTGGTGAAGGCCGTCAGAAGTAATGGCGGTGCTCCGTTTGTATGGGATAACGGTGTGACCGGACGTCGCGGCACCGAGTGCTTTGGCATGTTCGACCGTCGCAGTGGCGGCCGTCTGTTGCATCAGCAAGTGCGCAAGGTACTTTTAGATAATTAAGCCCCCCTTTATCCCCCCAAGGGGGGGATGATACCATTCGGATGGCTTTGAAGATTAGGCCATGCGACATCATTCGTCCCTTTAACTTCCTTTTAACTTTCCCTTTAATCCTCTTGTGTCTGCTCCTGTTCGTAAAACAGGTTTTGCAGCAATGTGTGGTTTGCCCTGTCTATTGCATTGTCGGAAAACGATTGCAGGTAAATCTGTGTAGTGATTTCCGACGTATGGCCCATGGCTTTTGATATAATACCTATTGGCACATTGTTGTGGTATGCACTTGTTGCCCACGAGTGTCGCGACACGTAGGATGTGAGTCGTACGTGTCCGCCAATCATTCCCTCGATTATGTGCAGGTCGCGGTTGTATGCACTGAGGGCTTTACGATATTCCTGATATTGTATGGATGATTTGTTATGAAGAGAGTCTGTGCTTATGTCTTTCCCGGTTCCGCCATGTGTTTTGCTCCCTATTATAGGGAACAGGTATTCATCATTTGATGCTTTGTTGCAATGCCGGTCGATTATTTCCTGCATTTGCGGCTCTATCTTCACCGTGATTTCCTGTCCGGTCTTTCTTCGTCGGTAGCTTATCACTCCGTCGTGTATGTTGCTCGACCTGAGGTGTGCGAGATCAACGAATGTGAGTCCGCGGCTGCAAAAGCAGAAGATGAAGTAGTCGCGTGTGGTTTCAAGTCGTTCCACACGTTTTTTGAAGTCGCGACGTTCGTGGTCGCATCCTTGTTTCATAAGAGCCTGCCTTATGTCGAGATTCATCAGTCGGCGCATGTCGGACGCTCCAATGGCCCGTTTCAGGGTCTTTGCCCTGCCGGTATAGACGTATTTGAACGGGTCAGCCTCTTTTGTGCGGAATGCAGAACCCAGACATCGTCGTGCCTTGTTGTATGCAGCCCTGAGGCAGCGCATATAGCATGATGAACTGTTGCGGGTCATCCCGCTTCTCCATAACCACTCCTGATAGTTAAGTAGTAGTGTTGGTGTCACTTCTGCAAAGCTGATATCGGTTTTGTCGTACGTGCCGATGTACCGCTTCAGGCTTTTGCAGGCCGATTCGTAGTTTTGGGCTGTCCCTATCCGGTTTATGGCCCTAAGGTGTCCGGCTTCAATGCCGATAAAAGCCAGCATTGTCATTGCAGGCCTCATTCTCTTATTCATGCTCTAAGGTTTTAAGTAGTTAAATATAATGTGTTAGCTGCGTCGGTTTCAATAGGTTTTCTTATTACATTAGAATGCAAAAAGCAGAAATAGTTTAACGCTAATCGCACATTAGGTTATTATGCGCCTGTAAGGTTACTTTTTGACACTCCGATTGTAAGACCGATGGCCTAAATGGGGCTTCTTATTGTCATAAAGTCAGAAAAAGGTATTTTTATTGTTAAAATATTTGGTCAGTAAACAAAAAGGTCTTACCTTTGCAGCGAGTTAATAATGAGGGGTAGCCGAAAACCTCATAAAAAGAGTAGGCATAACAGTCTCGTGCTGATGACTACACTTGTTGTACATTGTTGTGTAGGAGTCGGTCGCGACGTTAAAAACAAATGGTAAAATGAAAAAATTGATTCTTTCTGCTCTCGTAGCAATCAGTGCAATCACAGCAAACGCTCAGGTATGGGTAGGTGGTGAAGTTGGTTTCAACTCTACATCTACAGATGCAGGTATGGGAAGCGTAACAACTAAGAACTTTGTTATTGCTCCTGAAGTTGGTTACAAGGTAAACGAAAATGTTGATGTTGCAATCGCTTTGGGTTATGCACACGCAGAAGATGCTCAAAAAGTTCTCAATGTAGATCTTGGACAAGAAGTTGATAAGGCAAATGCATTTGCAGTTAATCCTTACGTTCGTTATTCATTTGCTAAGACTGGCAACCTCTCATTCTTTGTTGATGGTGGTCTGACATTTGCTACAGTAGATGTTGACGGATTTGACAAGAACATGACAGTGTTTGGTGTAGGCATCAAGCCAGGTCTTGCTTACGGTTTGAGCGACAAGGTTTCTCTCGTTGCACACGTTGGCGACCTTTCTTTCGCACACGGCAAGTGGGGTGAAGTAAAGTCTGATAACTTCAACATTGGCCTTACCAACGCTATCTCATTTGGTGTTTACTTCAGCTTCTAATCAGAGTCAGCACTGAGACATATAAAAACAAAGAGAACTGCCCGTGTGGCGGTTCTCTTTGTTTTTTTATGTATTCGTGTTAAGCTCAGACCGGTCGTTCGGGCTAAGCATTGTCTGCCAGGTGTGTGTGTCGTTGTTCAGGCATAGATGGTGGCTACGATGCGTCGTCCTCCGCCGTAGTTGCGAAACTCGCATAGGTATATGCCTTGCCACGTGCCGAGGTTGAGCCTGCCACGGGTGATTGGCAGTGTGATGCTTACTCCGAAGAGTGAGCTCTTGGCATGTGCCGGCATGTCGTCGAGCCCTTCCATGGTGTGTTCGTAGTAAGGCTCGCCTTCCGGCACCAGGTGGTTCATGATGTGTTCCATGTCGGTGCGTACATCGGGGTCGGCATTCTCGTTTACCGACAGGGCACACGACGTGTGTTTCACAAACAGGTGGAGCAAACCCTTGTCGGGCAGCGGCTGTGGCAGATGCTCTATGATGTCGCGGGTTATGAGGTGGCAGCCGCGTCGCATGGGCGGTAACGTAAATTCGGTCTGTTCAATCATTCTGTCTTTTTGCGTTTGAAATATTGCTTGAGGCGTTTCAATCCGTTAGCTCCCAGTATGGTGATTCCTGAGTATTGCAGTGTCTTTGCCAATCCGAAGAATACAACCCATAGCACGCTTTTTGCAGTAGCACTGATGGGCAGTGCCATTTGTGCGAACGATATGATGTAGCATGGTATGCATAGCAGCAACACAATCGCTCCGGTGCGGAACGACAGGTGTCTGAGCCATTGTTTCAGTTTTTCCTTCATGCCTTGCTGTTATGCTTATTCCTTTACTTCGATGGTGGTGTGTCCGCAGAGTATCGAGTCGCCGATGTGCAGCAGTTGTCCGTCGGGGTGTATTTCCCGGTTGTTTACGAGTGTGGGTTTCTGCGGCATCCGCCACGAGTATTTGGGGTTGGCCGGACGTGGGTTGACACAACGTCCCATGCACATGCTGCACGCATGTTGCAGTTGCGACCGTATTCCCTTGGGGCATTCGGTGCGCCACTGTCCGTTTTGAATGGTCCATCCGTCGGCCGACTGCTTCAGCTGACACTGGAACGTGTCGGCTTCGGGGTCGTCGATTGCAATCACATTGTATGTCTCGTCGGTCGTGCGGCCTATGGTGATGATGGTCCGCCTGGCCGACAGCAGGGTCTGCGGGTCGGTTTGCCTGTCGGCTATTTGCAAATACATTGGTTGCCGGTTTATTTTGCCAGTTGTTCTTTTATGGCCGATGATATTTGCTCTGGCTTTATGTTCGACTCATAGCGGGCTACTACCTTGCCCTGCTTGTCGATGAGAAACTTGGTGAAGTTCCACTTTATGTCGGTGGTTGCTTGTCCGTTGCGTCCCGGTGTGGCTGGTGTCTGTTGTTTC
>CAMHPM010000172.1 GCA_946187025.1 uncultured Prevotellaceae bacterium | reverse complement strand
ACAAAGCTGTAGCTGAATGCTGAATAAACTAAAAGCTTCGTAAACCGGCGGCACTGACCGTAGCCCGTTTACGAAGCTTTATTATTTTCCTGCTTCCTTTGTCAGAAATTCCACCGTCTGCTCGTAGGTGGCATCCTTCAGTATCACCCGGTGGTCGGCATCGAGCAGGTAGAACGAAGGAGTGCCTGTGATGTAGTACAGGCGTTTCACCTGCGATGGCTGCACGCGCACAATCAGCATGTCGGGGTCGGAAAACACAGGATTGGTCTCCATGGCCTGTTTGGCCAACATGCAGTCGTAGCACTCGGGGTCGAACAGCATCAGCAGCACCCGCTTCGTGTGTATGTCGCTCAGGCGGTGGCGCTTGCCGTCGCTATCCTTGAACTTAAAGTCGGCAGCCTTGGTTCCCACCTGGTTTTTGTCGATGTTGGCAAGCAGGAACTGTGTGCGTTGCAGGTCGGCACCATTGGTTTTCTTGTTTTCGGGCAACGAGTAATACCCGACGGCCTGCCTCAGCAGGTGGGCATAAGTGATGTCGTTGCGCAGTGGCGAGAGGCGGTTGCCGAGATAGTGCTCGGTGTGCGCGTTGAATTGTTCACGTCCACCGGCCGTGGCAAGTGCCTGCCTCACGTATAATGCTGCTGCATCGGCACACAACAGGCTGTCGGCCATCGGCATTATGTTGATGAAGTCAACGAAGCCCTGCTCGCCGCTTTGCCAGTTGCCGGCACTTGTGTCGTCGAAGTGATATTGCTCCCAATAGTGGCGCAGCAGGTAGTCGAGGCGTTCGGCCGGTTGGCTGAGCGACGATGGCAGCTGGGGCAGCGGGAAACCCGTGTCCTGCGCTTGCACCCGCATACATGGCCAGATGCACACCATAATCATGAGCCACAACGGCTTGCGACGTATGTAGCACTTATAGTTCATCACACAACTGGCGCATCCCTTCCGATGCTTTTTTTGCAATTATATGTATGTTCATGTATTGTGGCACATTGGCCGGTGAAGGGTCGATGAGGTATATCTGTGCGTCGCTGCGTGCATAGTTCAGCAGTCCTGCTGCGGGATATACGTTGAGCGATGTGCCTATCACCACCAGTATGTCGGCCGTGCCCACTTGTTCGGCTGCTGCCTCAATCATCGGCACCGGTTCGCCAAACCACACGATGAACGGCCTGGCAGGACTTCCGTCGCGTGCGCGGTCGTCGGGGTATGTGATGCTTCGGCCCTCGGGCAGGGTTTCGATCTGCGACGGGTCGTTGGGGTTGCGGCTCGATGTTATCTTGCGCAGTTCGCCATGCAGGTGTATGATGTTGGTTGAGCCGGCACGCTCGTGCAGGTCGTCAACATTCTGAGTCACCACACACACGTCGTACTTCTCTTCAAGCTTGGCCACCAGCCGGTGTGCCTCGTTGGGTTCCACCTCCATCAGCTGGTTGCGACGCTCGTTATAGAAGTTGGTCACAAGTTCGGGGTTGCGGTAGTAGCCTTCGATCGATGCCACATCCTCCACCCGGTATTGCTCCCACAATCCGCCCGAGTCGCGGAACGTGGTGATGCCGCTTTCGGCACTGATGCCGGCACCGGTGAGAAATACGAGTTTCTTTTTCATTTGTCAATCATTCTTTGGCCAGTGTCATCGCTGGTGTTTGTACTTGAACAATAATGCAAACAGCACTGCTACCACGAGTGCGAAGGCGGCGAAGATGTACCAAGCTGTTGACCATCCGGCCATAGTGTCGGCCACCGACTGGTCATACACATATTTGTTGACTACTGCCTGGGCACAGAACGAGCCCACGGTGGCACCGAGTCCGTTGGTCATCATCATGAACACACCCTGTGCACTCGAGCGGATGCCTTCGTCGGTCTCCTGGTCAACGAAGAGTGAACCCGAGATGTTGAAGAAGTCGAATGCAACGCCATATACTATCATTGAGAGGATGAAGAGCCACACACCGTCTCCAGGGTTGCCCGCACCGAAGAATCCGAATCGCAACACCCATGCCAGTATCGATATGAGCATCACAATCTTGATGCCGAATCGCTTGAGGAAGAACGGGATGAGGAGTATGCATAGGGTTTCGGACACTTGCGAGAGCGACGAGAGGATGATGTTGTGCTTCACGGCAAAGGTGTCGGCATATTCAGGATAGTTGCCAAAGCTGCCGAGGAACGTACCGGCAAAGCCGTTGGTCACCTGCAGGCACATACCCAGCAGGAATGAGAAGATGAAGAACACGGCCATCTTCTGTTGTTTGAACAAGGCGAAAGCCCTGAGGCCCAGGGCCTCGACCAGCGACTTGTTGCTCTTTGTGTGGTCGATAGGGCAGTCGGGCAGTGTGAACGAATAGAAGCCCAGCACCACACCCCACACGGCTGCTACAAACAGCTGCATGTAGTTCTCCTTGAAGCCTGTCAGATCGACAATCCACATCGAGATGATGAAACCGATGGTGCCCCACACACGAATTGGCGGAAATGCCTTCACGGTGTCGAGTCCGGCACGAGTCAGCGCGCTGTAGCTCACCGAGTTGCCAAGGGCGATGGTAGGCATGAAGAATGCCACACTCACGGCATAGAGCCAGTAGAGCTGGTTGAAGGTCGGCTCGGGATGAGTCATGCCCATATATCCCGTGGCGGCCATGAACAGGGCACTCAGCAGGTGGCAGATGCCAAGCAACTTCTGTGCCGGTATCCACTTGTCGGCCACGATACCCATCAGGGCGGGCATAAACAGCGACACAATGCCCTGGATGGCAAAGAAGGCACCTATGTTGCTGCCCATGTTGATATTGCCCAGATAGACGCCGAGCGAACAAAGATAAGAACCCCACACCGCAAAGATGAGGAAGTTCATGATGGTGAGGCGGAGTTTCAGACCGCCGGTGTTAACTGTTGAATTCATTGCTATGATTGTTTTAGGTTTTGATTACGTCACACTTATCACACACATGTGATTCTGCTGCAAATATAGCGAAAATATCTGAGTCGGCCGACTTGCAAACCACATATTTTATGTTTTTTGCCACTCTTTCACACACCACAAAATAAATAACGGCACCGTGGCATCAAAATGAGTGCGCACTCACAGCCCCGAGACTCCGCACTCACAGCCCTACGAGTGCGCACTCGCAAAACCGGCCTCACTCCTGCACACTTTTCTCTTTCAGGAAACCCGGATTATGGCGTATGTATTCATAGCCGAACCTGCAGCGCAGGCAGTCCTTGGCATCACAATAGCGGGTAGTGAGCTGGATGAGGGCCTGGGAGTCGGCAGCCGAACGACACGTCACACCGGCATCGCGCCACTGGTCGATGATGTGATTGCTCTCGGGCGGAAGCTGTTCGAGCAAATCGAGCGCACGACTGGTGAGAACCTCGTCAGAACGATAACGCCCATAAGCAAACAAAAGAGGCACCACACTGTTCAACACCACCAGTCGCTGCGACGACACCGAGAGCCGTCCGCTATGACCACCCATCTGTTCCGACGTAAACGAGTAGTGACTCTGCCAGAAGTCGCTCACATCAGTGTCGAACAACGACAGCAGCGAACCTATATCATCGGTGCCAATCATGCGCGAGAGATTCAGACGACCCACATGATAAAGCATAGCCAGCTGGGCTATACGCCGGTGAGGGAAGTTCTGCGGACGCAACCGCAGGAATTTCCACACCGTAGGGTCGATAGCTGTGAGCGAGAATTTCCTGCTCAGATAACGCCACTCACCCTGCAAACGCGAGTAGTAGCCATCAGCCACCGACGGCTCGGCAAGCAAACCAGCCATGCCGAAAAACAAAGCCTCAACCTGAAACAAATCGTCACGATGCTTGCCCAGCGCACCCGTCGGCAGAGCCAACGCCCAACGCTCAAACGCATCACCATTCTTGCCAAAACCAAACGTGCGGGCCACAGTGACAAAAGCCGTATCCTCCCAGCTCAAACCACAACGCTCGCGACGCTCCATAATCTGCAACGTGCGCTGCTCAAGACGCTCCACACTCAATGCCGACAACCACGACGTGACAGCAAGACGAGGCACCATGGGCAACACCTCACGGCAACGAGGATGACAATCCGAACCACTCAGCTCATTATAATTTTCGCTCACCTCACGCGGAATATCAACACGCAACTGAGGAATCCTGACACCACCCGACGTCAACACATCGACATCAGCCTCCTGCACCACATGCAACACGACAGTATCGTAGGCAGCATCAACGTCATGATGATGACGGTACCAGTCCGACGAACGCAAGTGTATCTCTACATTACCCACCCACAACGTCCCGCCGATGCGCAGACGGGCATCGAGGAAGTCGGGACCGGCATCATGATTATGCCTGCCCGGACTTATCACCTCCACCTCATCACCATCGGTAGTCAGAAGACCATGAAGCGGAAACAACCTATGTTTCCATGTATAGTGCAACAAATATTCCATAAACAAAAACATAAATCCAACAAATCACGCCACATCACAACGTGTGTGCAAAGATAGGCAAATTAAGTGAAACATAAAAAATGAAAAGAGAAAAATACCTCTACCACAACATATTTCATCAGACAAACCAGATAAAAGAGATAAATCAGATGCACTTTCCGCATGGACTCTCCCACCTGAAAGGGGGAGTACCCCTCTCCCCTGGGGGGAGCGCGAGGGGGAAAGAATAATGAAACAACCCACGTAGGGGGAGGGGGTCTCCTTCCCGCATGGCCAATTTTAATGAATAATGAATAATTAATAGCGTGTACATCCCTCCCCGCATGGCATCATCCCCCTTTGGGGGGATAAGAGGGGGGCTAATCTTC
>CAMHPM010000171.1 GCA_946187025.1 uncultured Prevotellaceae bacterium | reverse complement strand
CGAGATCTACACTCTTTCCCTACACGACGCTCTTCCGATCTATGGCAGTGGTTTGAGGCACTCCGGCTGTGAGTGTTCCGTCAGAGAGTGTTGCTGCCACTTCGCATGTGGTTTGAGGCGATGTGACCCTTAATATGCGTGTCTGCTCGGTGGCACCGCTCAGGGCAATCTTTTTTGTAGCCGTGCGTCCCAGATGGAATGCAAGATGGTTTGTGCCGCTGATGTCGAGACGACGTGTATAGGATGCCAGGAGGAAGTCGAGGTGGCCTGATGTACCCGAGTTGCGATTGAGTGTGAGGGTTATGTCCGACTTCTCTGTAAGGCTTTTGTTCCATATGAAAGTACGGTCGGCTGCAACGCCGTATTCGTATTCGCCCAGCGCACGCAGGCTTATGTTGGTGAATGTGGTGTCGTCGGCAGTCACACTAAGGGTCGATGAGGTCGGACCTGCGGCTACGAAGCACACACGTAGCGACACTCTTTGCTCGGCTATGCCTGGGGTTTGCAGTGTGTAGGTGCGGCGGTTGGTGCCTGCATAGTCGTAGCTCTCGTAGAAGTTACGTCCTGAATGGAGCATACTGATCTCGTCGGACTCGATGAGTGAGTGCTCGCGGAATGTGGTCGTGGCTGCATCGGTGCCTCCGTCGAATGTGGTGGTCGTCAGTTCTGCCGGGCTTCCGTCGGTGTTTTCTGTGATGAAGTAATAGATGTAGTTGGAGTAGGGGTTGTTGATGCGTGTGTAGTCGGAAGAGAAACGGCTGACGAACTGCCACTTGGTGGTTCCGAGCGAATAGAAGAGCAGTGAGCCGTCGCTGCGTCGCAGTAGCGGAATCTCGGTGAGGTCGTCGCTCATGTCTTCGAGCTTGGTTTCGGGCAGCAACGGCATGTTGTATCCGTAGAGGCTCACACGGTCGGGATTGCTGAATCCCATGCTTTGCAGGCGACTCTTGGTTAGTTGATACACTCCCTCGCTTCCCACACGTATTTTCACCCATCGGCCGTCGGCCAGCTTCGAGTGGTCGGCATAGCGGCTTGCAGGGCTGCTTTGGCCCCATGATGCCAGTGGCAGCAACATGGATATCGTGGCAACGAGGATATAGCGTATTATGGCTGATTGTTTCATGCTGTTTCCTTTCCTGATGGTTTCATTTTATCCTTACATCGAGCACCTTCGTGTCTTCCAGATAGCCTTCGAGGTGTTGTCCTTCGCTCACCGGGCCTACTCCTGCAGGTGTGCCGGTGAATATGATGTCGCCCGTCTTCAGAGTGAAGAACCGACTCACGTAGGCAATGATTTCATCTATAGGGTGAATCATGTTGGCCGTGTGACCCTCCTGCACCTTCTTGCCGTCGATGTCGAGATGGAAGTGCAGGTCGGTCGGTGCTGGCAACAGTGTCTTGTCTATCCATTGACCTATGGCAGCCGAACCGTCGAATCCCTTGCAGATGTCCCACGGCAGTCCACGGCTGCGCAGGCTGTCTTGCAGGTCGCGTGCTGTGAAGTCGATGCCGAGTGTCACTTCGTCGTAGTATCGGTGGGCAAAGCGTGGGGCTATGCTCTTGCCGAGGCGGTTGATGCGCACTATCACTTCGGTCTCGTAGTCAAACCGCTGTGCAAAGTCGGGGATGAAGAATGGCTTGTGCTCTCTTATCACTGCCGACTCGGGCTTCGTGAATATGACGGGTTCCTCTATTAATAACGTATGACCAAGCTCTTTATTGTGTGCAGCATAGTTCATACCGATGGCAAATATCTTCATAGGCCGAGCAGTCGGGTTATGTCGTTCCAGGTGGCAAAGATGAGCAGGAGTATCAGTATGGTGAATCCTACGTATTGTGCCCGCTCGAGCACTTTGTCGCTTGGTTTACGGCGTGTTATTATCTCGTAGATGGCAAACACGGCATGTCCGCCGTCGAGTGCAGGTATAGGCAGTACGTTCATCACACCGAGTGCGATTGAAAGCAGGGCGGTGAGCAACCAGAATCGCTGCCAGTCCCACACCTCTGGGAATATGTTTGTGATTCCTATCACACCCGACACGCTCTTGGCGCCCTGCGATGTGAACAGATACTTAAGGTCGTTCACATAGTTGCACAGTTTCTCCCATCCCGATGCGATGCCGGCAGGTATTGACTCGAGCAGGCTGTAGGATATCGTGTCGGCTTTGTATGCAGGTGTGTGGTTTTGGAACCCGAGTGTGAATTCGGGCGTGAGCACGGCGTGCAACGTGTCGGCATCGTTTACCACAAGTGTCACTTCGCGCACTCGCAGGCTGTCGGCTGCCGTTGAGTTGGCAGTCAGTTCCTCGCGCAGTTCGGCAAGTGTATATACCACGTCGTTGAAGTCGGCAATAGGTGTCGAGTTGATGGCCGTAATGATGTCGCCGGTCTTCATGCCTGCCTGTTCTGCTGGCGAGTCGGGCATGATGCTGTCGATATTCAGTGGTATGAGCATGTCGGCATACGGAGGTATGCTCTGTGCCATTTCTATCATGTTCATGCTGCCGGGCATCGTGAGGTTGACTTCTTCGTCGTTGCGCAGCACGGTCACTTGGTCGGCATTTGCGATGTCGCGCAACACGTTCACGTTCCATGTCTTCACTTTTTTGCCGTCGGTCTTGATGATTCGGTCGCCATCGGCAAATCCGTCGGCCTTTGCTGCAGGACTGAACTTCATGCCGTAGGTCATGTTTTCAGGCTGCACGTAGGTCTCGCCCCATGTGAACAGCACTCCCATGTAGATGATGAATGCGGTGATGAAGTTGACGATGATGCCTCCAAGCATTACGAGCAGGCGTTGCCATGCCGGTTTGGTGCGGAACTCCCATGGCTTCGCTTCGGATGCCAGTTGTTGTTTCGACTCGTCTATCATGCCCGATATGTTCACATATCCGCCGAGTGGCAGCCAGCCGATTCCGTATTCGGTGGCGTAGTCGGGGTCGTTGGCCTCGGCATCGGTTATTTTGTTTATCTCGTTTTCCCATTTACATACCGACAGCTTGCCGTGGTCGATGCCCAGCACCGAGAAGGCATCCATGCGGTAGTCGGGGTCTTTCTTGTCGTCCTGCTTTATTTCTGTGATCTTCACATAGCGCAGCAGCGACAGCTTGCCTTTCCTGTAGGCGAGGAAGGCGAACTGCGGACGTGGCGACATAATTGGGAAATCGAAGAAGAGGTAGAACTTCTCTACACGTATCTTGAAGAGCTTGGCGAAGAAGAAGTGCCCGCCTTCGTGTAATATGATGAGTAAACTGAATGCTGCAACTACTTGTGCTATCTTTATTAATACTACTTCCATGTTTCTTTGTTCTGTATTACAACTGTGTTCGTATCTGTACTACAATCTCGCTCTTTTGGTTTATAATAGTGATTGTGCGTACTTGCGTGTCTCTTTGTCGGTTTGCATGTATGTGTCGAGCGATGTGTCGGCCGAGAATGGTATGTGTGCCATCGACTGCTCTATGATCTCGCTTATTCGGTTGAACGATATGCGGTCGTCGATGAATGCCCGGTTAGCCACCTCGTTGGCTGCATTGACGATGCACGGCATGTTGCCGCCGCGGGCCAGTGCCACGTAGGCCAGTGCCAGACAGCGGAAGCGGTTGGTGTCGGGTTGTTCAAACGTGAGGTCTTTCATCTTGAAGAAGTCAACGCGGTCGAACGATGCCTTCAGTCGTTTCGGATAGGAGAAGGCATACTGTATAGGCAGTCGCATGTCGGGCACTCCGAGTTGTGCCTTCACGGCTCCGTCTTCGAATTGCACCATCGAGTGTATCACCGACTGTGGATGCACGATGACCTGTATCTGCTCTGCCGACACACCAAACAGCCACTTGGCCTCAATCACCTCAAAGCCTTTGTTCATGAGTGTGGCCGAGTCGATTGTGATCTTGGCTCCCATGTTCCATGTGGGGTGTGCCAGTGCGTGGTCTTTGGTCACGTGCAGCAGTTCTTCTTCGGTGAACTTGCGGAATGGTCCGCCGCTGCATGTGAGCAGTATCTTCTCTATGCGGTTGCCTGGTTCGAGACACTGGAATATGGCCGAGTGCTCGCTATCGACGGGCAGTATCGGCACTTGGTATTCGGCAGCGAGGCGCACGATGAGTTCGCCTGCCACTACGAGTGTCTCTTTGTTTGCGAGTGCAATCATCTTGCCGGCCTTGATGGCGCTGATGGTCGGACGTAGTCCTGCAAAGCCTACCATCGACGCAAGCACTATATCTACGTTCTCGTCTGCAACGACCTGGCAGAGTGCTTCGTCGCCTGCATACACCTTTATAGGCAGGTCGGCCAGTGCGTCGCGCACCGTGGCGTAGTGTGCTTCGTTGGCAATCACCACGGCTGCCGGGTGGTGGCGGCGTGCCTGTTCTATGAGCAGGTCGGCGCTGTTGTTGGCGGTGAGCACGTAGGCTTCGTAAAGGGTGCTCTGCTCTTCAATCACTTCGAGGGCTTGGCGGCCGATGGAGCCGGTGGAGCCGAGTATGGCAATTCGTTTCTTTTCGTTCATAAATCGAGTAAACCTGCGGGCAGGTTCATTTCTATAGTCTTGTTATTGTGGTCAATGTTGATGATGAATTCGTCGTGGGCCGGTATGAGGCATTCGCTCCCGTCGCTGCGTTCCACTACAAAGAGCCAGTTGTCGGTGTTGTCGTCGATATCCACGATGGTGCCTATAGGTCCTTCGTCGGTGCCGGTGATGTCGAATCCGATGAAATAGCTGAGCGACACTTCGTCTTGTTCATCCATGTTCACATATTTCTTCTCGAAATAGACGGCGCTGCCGAGTATGGGCTGTGCCTGTTCGATCGAGTCGATTCCGTCGAACTTGACGAGGGCGGCCGAGTCGTTCTT
>CAMHPM010000170.1 GCA_946187025.1 uncultured Prevotellaceae bacterium | reverse complement strand
GGTTTGAACTCCTCTGACGGTGTGTAGTTCTCCATGTCGATGGTCTTCGACTCTGAGTGACAACTATGCCATATCCATGTGCCGGCACCACATAGCACCACCACAATGATGATGATAACGGCTATTAAGCCCTTGCGCGACTTCTTTTGTTCCATAGTATTTAGTATTTTGAGTGAATGTTAGCGGTGGATGTCGGCCATGAGATTTTTCACCATAAACCACACACCTGCTATGATGAATGGTATGCTGAGCAGTTGGCCCATGTTCCTTCTTTATGAATTCCACGAAGAATCGGAACGTGAAGATGAGTGCCAGGCAGAGTCCGAAGTAGAATCCGGTTCCGGCTACCAGCTTGCCGCCTTTGCGATGGTTGGCATAATAAATGCTTATGCCGATGATGAATATCAGTATGTAGGCCAGTGCCTCATACAGTTGTGCCGGATGTCTCGGCACCGCGACTCCATCGACCAGCGAGTCGTGTGAATGGAATATGAATGCCCACGGCACGTCGGTCTGTCGGCCTACAATCTCTGAGTTCATGAGGTTGCCCAGCCTTATACATGCAGCGGTGAGCGGTGTTGCTATACACACGTTGTCGAGCACAGTGAGGAACTTCACCCCACATCGCTTGGAGTATATGAGCATGGCAATGAAGGCTCCGATGGCTCCTCCGTGGCTTGCCAGTCCTGCATACCCGTGGAACTTCCAACTGCCGTCGGCCATTATCTTTATCGGCAGAAACATCTCTGTTATGCCACGTGCCGATGTGAGGAATCGCTCTGGCTCGTAGAATATGCAATGGCCCAGACGTGCTCCGATTAGTATTCCGAAGAAACAATAAAGGAACAGCGGGTCGAACTTCTCTTGCGGTATGCGCTGCAGTTGGTACAGGTGGCGCACAATGAAGTAGCCTGATATGAGGCCGGCTGCCCACATCAGTGCATACCAACGCAGGCTGTAACCACCTATCTGAAACAATTCGGCACTTGGCTGCCAGTCGATGAATAAAGTCATACTATTCTTATACATTAAACCTGAAGTGCATGATGTCGCCGTCTTGCACCACGTAGTCTTTTCCTTCTACTCCCAGTTTGCCGGCTTCGCGCACTGCTGCTTCCGAGCCATATTTTATATAGTCTTCGTATTTTATCACCTCGGCACGGATGAATCCTTTCTCGAAGTCGGTGTGAATCACTCCGGCACACTGCGGTGCTTTCCATCCGCGGCGATAGGTCCATGCCTTCACTTCCATAGGTCCGGCGGTGATGAATGTCTGCAGGTTGAGCAGTGCGTAGATCGACTTTATCAGTCGGTCGCATCCGCTTTCTTCAAGTCCCATGTCTTCGAGGAACATGCGTTTCTCGTCGTAGTCTTCCAGTTCGGCTATATCGGCCTCGGTCTGTGCACTTATCACGAGCAGCTGGGCGTCTTCGTCCTTTATCGCCTCGCGCACTGCATCGACGTATGCGTTACCGTTCTTGGCACTTGCGTCGTCAACATTACAGACATAGAGCACTGGCTTGGTGGTGAGCAGGAACATCTGCTTGGCTGCTGCCTCTTCGTCGGCATTTTGCAGTTCCACGGTTCGTGCGCTCTTGCCTGCCGACAGTGCTTCGTGGTAGCGGGTGAGGAGTCCGAGTTCCACCTTGGCCATCTTGTCGCCTCCCACGTTGGCTTGTTTCTCCACGCGCTTGATTCGTGCCTCGACTGTCTCGAGGTCTTTCAGCTGCAGCTCGGTGTCAATCACTTCCTTGTCGCGCACCGGGTTGACACTTCCGTCAACATGCACTATGTTGCCGTTGTCGAAACAGCGCAGCACATGTATGATGGCGTCGCATTCGCGTATGTTGCCAAGGAACTGGTTGCCCAGTCCCTCGCCGTGGCTGGCTCCTTTCACCAGTCCGGCTATATCTACTATGTCGCACACAGCCGGCACGATACGTCCCGGGTGTACAATCTCTGCAAGTCGGGTCAGTCGCTCATCGGGTACCGATACCTGTCCCATCTGAGCGTCGATGGTGCAGAACGGGAAGTTGGCTGCCTGTGCCTTGGCCGACGACAGACAGTTGAAGAGTGTTGATTTGCCTACATTCGGTAGGCCTACTATTCCTGCTTTTAATGCCATGGTTTCTATTCGTTTTTGTTATGCAAAGCATTATATGCCTCGCATGTTTTTATGTGTGTCTGAGACAGACGAAATATAACGTATCTTCGAATGTGCAAAGATACGAAATAAATCATTATACTCAGCCATGTTTTACTTTTTATTAACGTTTATACTTCATAAACAATGAATATTCCTGCATCTTTGTATCATAAAAGGTACAGAAATAAGCCCCATCCGTATTTATGAATCATTACTCAACTTTCGCAAGTTGAGTTGAAGGGAATAGAAAGGGAGTTAAAGGGAAGTTAAAGGGACAGACCCTCTCCCCGGCCCTCCCCCTTTATGGGGAGGGTGTCCATCCGGAAGGCCTTCTCCCCATAAAGGGGGAGATGCCCAAAGGGCAGAGAGGGTCTGTCCCTTTAACTTCCTTTTTAGTTATTCACCACCACACCGCCGTTGGTCGGGATAGTGACGGTGAGTGTCTGTTTCTTGTTTACACGTTGTGTTGTCTTCGAATCATTAAGATATAAGGTGACATCGGTGCCTGCAGGGAACATGGTGAGCGGCAGTGTGACCTTGAGAGGTTCCTTGGTTGCATTCACTCCTGCAAGATACCACTTGCCATCGGTAGCCTGTCGAGCCATGATGATGTAGCGACCAGGATAGCCGTCGATGAAACGGATGTTGCTCCATGTTGTAGGCACTGCCTTCATGAAGTCGATGGCCCATGCTGGTGCATCGGTGAGGTTGTTTGGAGCAAGTGCAAAGTTCTGCACCGGTGTCTGGAACAGGATTGCAGTTGCAAGTGCATAAACATCGGTTGTGACACGATGGTTGCCGCGTTGGTTGTTCTTGGAATAGAACTTATTGAGAGCCGAACCTCCGAAGTCCATATTGCCCACTGCATTGCGCAGCACAGGGTGTATGGTTGCAGCCAAGGCCTCTATGTTGTTGTCGTTTTGCGAGAACGAGAGGTTTTCGCTGGCACGTACTGCCTCACAAGCTACAAAGTTAGGATACATGCGTTCCCATCCGCGAGGCAGTGTGCATCCGTGGAAGATGATCATGAGTCCGTAGTCGTTGGCATCGGCAAAGATGTCTTCGTAGAGTTGCATGGTTTGCTGCTTGTCGCTTCCAACGAAGTCTATCTTCAGTCCTTTCACCCCTACCTTCTTCAGCCATGCCATCTCCTTGCGGCGTTCAATCATGGTGTGGAGTTTACCGCGCGGTCCTTGCGGTGCATCGTTCCAATATCCGTTGGAGTTGTACCATAGGAACACTCCCACCCCCTTGGTCTTTGCATATGCAACAAGCTCGGCCATGCGGTCGTAGCCTATGTTGGTGTCCCAAAGGGCATCGATGAGGATGTATTCCCAACCGAGCTGGGCTGCGAAGTCGATATACTCTTTCTGCTCATCGAAATTGCAACTGGCATCCATACGAATAATCCAACTCCATACCGAGCGTCCATACTTATACTGCTGACTTGCCTCGAAGCGTGGAGCAACGACGTCCCACATGATGGTGGTCTCGGCCATCGGTGCAAGGGTCTTACCCACGGTGATGGTGCGCCATGGTGTATAGCCTGGCAGCATGATGCCCGGAGCGCTGGTACCCACACCTCCAAACTCTGTGTCCTCAGGATAAGTGACAGTATATGTGCGTCCTTTGCATTCAAGACGTGATGCACAATACGAGCCATCGACTCCTGTCTCGCAAACCATGACCCACAGATTGGCAGGTGTCTCAAAGAGTGCAGGGAATGTATAGCCACGTCCTTGTCCGTTCTTGCCCATCTCGGCACCATACTCGTAGAAGGTCTCGTAGCTTGGGGTGGTACGTGCAAAGCCGCCTTGTGGTGTCATCTGCGGACAGAGGAATGTCTTGGTTCCTTCGGGCATGGTGAAGGCAGTGACTTCATTTCTGACCATCGTTGCAAGGCGGTCGCGTTGCTTATACACCTTGTAGCGGAAAGCGATGTTGTTGTTATCTACATGGAAGGTGACGTCGAATGCCGGATTGTTGCCACGGTTGTAGGTGAATGTCTGTTCAACAGCCGTGAACTCGTAGTTCGCCTGCTTGCCGTTGGCGAGTGTATATTTATCGCTGACCGTGGTCGGAGTGGTCTGTTCCTTGAGTGCGAGCCCTTTGGTGAAATCGCCCACAGTGGTAGCCATACCGAGCGGTGAATCTTCGACGACGGCCACGCCGCCAAATGTTACGTTATAGACTGGTGTACCCTCGGCATTGACCGACAGGTTTACTTTCAAGTTGCCATCAGGACTGCTGACAGTCTGAGCTGTCATTGCAACGAAGGTGAAAAGTGAAAGTTGGAAAGTGAAAAATCTGAGTTTCATGATTGGTATCTTAGTATTATTTTAGTTGATTACAGTTATTGATATTTTCTTTAATGCCTCAGGTGCCGAGCTGTTGCCATAGAGCAATTCGTACTGGCCTGATTTGGTTACGACAGTGTTGGTTGCCTCGTTGAACCACTCGAATGTTTTCTTGTCGAGATGCAAGTGTACGTTGCCTTTCTCGCCTACCTTCAACTCTATTCGTTGGAAAGCACGGAGCTGCATGAGTGGTCCGTCGGGGTCTTGCGGGTTGCGTACATAAACCTGCACCACTTCTGCACCGTCGCGACTGCCTGTGTTGGTTACGGGTATATCAAGGTTTACTGCCCTCATCTCGTTCAGATCGAGGACTTGTTCTGATAGTTTTGCGCTTCCGATGTCGAACGTGGTG
>CAMHPM010000169.1 GCA_946187025.1 uncultured Prevotellaceae bacterium | reverse complement strand
GATATCGCCAGATTGGTTGATGAAGTTGATGCCACGGTCGGCACCATTGTACTTACCCGGACCGAGCGAGCGTACCGACCATCCGCGCACACTGTTGGCTCCGCCCGCAAAATATCGCTTTTCAAACGGCAGTATGTTTGAGTTTCCATAAGGATAAGCAACACCGAATGCCACATGGAACGCAACGGAATTGTGTGGGTCGATGCTTACACTACGCGCAAAATCAATATCGGCCTTTGCATATTGGGCATAGGCTATGCCGCGCAGGGTGCGCTGCCCTTCGGAATTGGTGGTAGGGTCGATGAGGTGTGTCGCAAGCGACAGCACGTTGCCCGAGGTCTCGACGTTGAATTTCAATGTCACCGCATTCTTGCCGTATGTGGAAGTAGCAGCAGTTCCAAGCGAGTTGTAAGAATACGTATAGCCCAGTTTTGTGATGAGCAGGTTCTCGTAGTTATATTTCAGGATGGCATTTGTCTTACCCAGCGAGTCGAGGTATTGCTCTTTGAATGTGTGTGAAATCCACGGCATCTTGACAAAGTTGACCTCGAGCAGGTCGAACTTATGCGTCGTTTTCTGATTGAGCCCCGACCACCGGTAGCGCCATGCAGCAGTGAGGACCCTGCGGTTGAACTCAGGTCGGTTCTGCATGTTGTATTGCAGTGATATTTCGGATGTAGCGTTGTGTGTTGCTCCAAACTGACGGCTTACGACAGGCATCAGGAACCCGGGAAAGCCCAGTGTCGCCTCGCCTCCGAATTCAGTGTAGTTATGTCCGTCGTAACCCTCAAGGCCCGTAATTGCTTCGTAGGCTCCGCGAAGTTTCAACGTGAGTGTCTCCGAACCGCGGAAAAGGTTCTTATGTGTGAGCGATGTCGTGGCTGCCACTCCGAGGTCGCCTGCCGAGTTGGTGCCTTCAAGGTCTAAACTCAGTGAACGCGACGGAGCATGATTGACTGTGATAGTAGGCAAGAGCAGTGAGTCGCCTGCCTGCTCCATGCGTATGTTTGAGTAGCTGATGGCTCCGAGGCGTGTGAGGTAGCGGTATGTGAGTTTCTGGTTGTTCTCGTTGAAGTAGTCGCCGGTGTGGAACAGGGTGTTTGATGTTAGCAATCCGGGGCGAAAACGCAAGTGGTCGGTGTAGTAGATGGTTGCACCTTGGTGAACTTCTTTGTTGAAACGACTCAAATCGCTTCCTGCTCCTCCATCGATGATGTAGCTGATCTCTCCGATTTTATAGCGGCGATGCGGCTCCGGATTGGAACGCCCATCTTCAATATGCAGCCCGATATTCATTGTGATATCGACATCGTTGCTCAACGCGTTTGTATCGGCCACAAATGTGATGTATTCTTTGTTGAATTTGTAGTATCCTATGTTGCGTAGATGTGTGGTGATACGGTTGCGCTCTTCGTTCAACCTGTTGATATTGAATGGCATTCCTTGCTGAAGCAGCGATGAAGCAGTATCGTCGCCGCAGATGATGCTGCTGAGTGTGTTGTCGGCTATGTTGCGGCTTATGCTATGGATGCGATATTGTTCGCCCGGAGCCACTACGTAGGTCAGTGAGAGATGTTTTCCTTTCACGTTGGGTTGGATATCCACGTTGGCATGTACATATCCTTCGTTGTAGAGCACCTGTCGCATGTCTTCGACCGTTCGTATGGCTTTCCGTTGGTCGTAGATTACAGGCTTTTGCCCGATTTTATGAAACAATCGCGTGGCCCAATTCGTCGAATCGACACCGCCTAAGCAATATATCTTGAGCGGCACTTTGGCACCAAACCATTTGTTGTTGGGTTGCTGCAACACATAATCGGCCAACGAAAGTGATTTTGTGGCTTGAGGATTGGTTTCAACCACATTTACCTCTTTCAGGAATAACTCGTCGTCGGCTATATATCGGTCAACCGAGCACGATGTTATTAGCAAAGTGAAAAGGATGAAGGACAGTTTCTGTCTCCTCATCACACCACGTATTATGTCACTTTGATTTCTCACTGCCACGGCTATTTACTTGTTGTTTCTCTTCTTCTGAACTCTGCACATATTATCGAGGTTGCTATTGCCACGTTGAGCGATTCGCCTGTTTCGCGCCCTTCGGGGTAGTTGGGTATGAGCAGGCGACGTGTCACGTTTTTTGCTACGTCGGCCGATACGCCATGCCCCTCGTTGCCCATCACGATAAGTCCGTTGCTCGTAAGTTGCTGGTTGTAGATGTTGCCCCCGTCCAGGAATGTTCCGTAAACGGGTGTGTTTGCAAGCGACTCGGTAAACACTGCGAGGTCGGTGTAGTGTATTCTGACTCTGGCCATGCTCCCCATCGTTGCTTGCACCACTTTCGGGCTATAGATGTCGGCGCATCCTTTTGAACAATATATGTGTTCGATGCCAAACCAGTCGGCCATGCGTATGATTGTACCGAGGTTGCCAGGGTTCTGTATGTCGTCGAGTGCGAGACAAAGTTGTGTGGCGGGGTAGGGGGCGAGGTCTGCACTTGCATCGGTGTCTTTGCGGAAGATGGCAAATATGTTTTGCGGTGTTTCCTGAAAGCTGATGCGTGCCACATCGTCGCCTTCGATGAGCTCGACGAGTTCGAAATGACTGCGCAGGTCGGCTATCAGCTTGGGACCTTCGGCCACGAACACACCATACTTGTCCCTGAACTTCTTGTGTTCAAGGCTTCGTATGTATTTTATTTGGTTCTTGCTAAGCATCTTTCCTGTTTTTTTTCTTTGCTTTGACGGTGCCTTATGTGTTTTCACTGCTAATTACGACATCGTATATCAGTTGCATACGTTCGGCATCGATTCCCATCTTTGGGAAGTAATCTGTGAGGCTCCAGAAGTGGTGGCGGAACTCGTTTTCATCTTTTGCTGTGACGTAGGCCAGCCGATAGAGTTCCAGGGCGTCCTTGGTTTCTCCTTTTATGTTATGGATGTGAGCTATGTTCACTATGTTCTTCACTGATGGGTTGTCGTCTTTCAGTTCGGCATATATTTTTTCGGCCTTGTCGGTCATTCCGTTCATGAGTTGTCCCCATGCCAGCATCTCTTTTGTGCGCTCAGAGTGTTCGTCTATATATGCCAGCTTGTAGAGTGTGGGCAGGCTTTCCTCGTATCGCTCGAGTGCAAACAGGCATTCGGCTTTGCGTCCGAGCCACTTCGGGTTGTCGCCGTCCGACTCAAGCACCAGCTCGGTGTATTCCAGTGCGGTGTCGTAGCTGTGGGCATCGAAGGCTGTCTGTGCGATATGCTGTATGGTCCATGTCGAAGTGGACTGCAGCTTGTATGCCTTGATGTATGTGGCCAGGGCTGCTGATGTCTGTCCCATCTTTTGCTGGCAGAATCCGATTTTCTGCCATATATCGGCATCTTGCTCGCGTTCCGTCGGTTTCAGATTGTTAAACAGTAGTAGTGCATCGGCGTATATTCCCTTGCGCATCATGAACTCGGCCATGTTCATGGTTTCCTCTTGGTTGGCGAGGAGTGGCTGCAGGGTGGTGGTATAGATTGGCGAGAAGTTGTTGAGCTGTTTGTTGAATGGGTCGAACAGCTGTGTGTGGTATGGATATACTTTGAAGAGGCGGTAGAGGTCGAATATGTAGCTGCGCAGTGTTCCCTTGGTGCTGCGTTGTCTCTTTTTCCCTGTCTCGATAAAGTCTTCGATGCCGGCTTCTTCAAATTGCGAGCGTATCTGTGATGCTATGATTTCGTGTGCTTGTTGCGGCACCGAGCCTAACATGCAGATGAAGGAGAACTTGTCGCTGTCGCTGAATGGCGCGGTGTTGAGCAACATGCTGACTATGTTGAGCACGTCGGGTTGTATCTTGTCTCTGATTGACAGGATGTCGGGATAATCGAACGAGAAGATGCTGAGCCAGTGGTGTATCTGGCTGAAGAATGTGAACGACTTGAGGTGTCGGAACGAACTGAGATATACGTCGGCTCCTTCCATTTGCATGTCCGACATCTGGCGTATCTTTCTTTCTGCCTTGTCGTCGTCTTTGGGGTCGTGATGCCATTCGGGGTTTTCTCCGTTCTTGGTCAGTTCGGCATCGAGTTCTATGACACTCGATTGTTTGTATCGCTGCGATTTCAGTATGGCCGGCATTATGTCGTTTGCCATCTTTTCGCTCACGGTGTCGGTCAGTTTGCTGTATTGCAGTGCGATGAGTGTCTGGAAGCAGTCGGTTACGAATTGTTTGTTTTCGACGTATAGGTTGAAGCGTGCCGTGATGTCTGTGTAGTGTTTCATGCGCTTGTCGTAGCGTATGAGCAGCAGGAGCAGTCCTACGAGTGCGCGTTGGCTTATGTCGGCTTCTGTGTCGAGGTATGCATCCATGAGGAGCATCAGTTTCCGTGGGTCGAACAGTTCGAATGCGGCCAGTGTTGTTGCGCTCACTGCAAGTGCCTTGTCGGCTGTGGGTATGTCGGGGTTGGATATCAGCTCTGCATATTGTGTGTAGTTGCTTCCGCTCCATAGGGGGGATGTCCATATATGGTTGAAGAGACGGCTGGCAAGTGTGTCATGTTGTTGTGCCAGGTTTTCGCGTTCGTGGGTGTCGATGCTTGTGCGCTGTCTTTTGCTGGAGTTCAGTTCGCGTATCTGGCTGCCTGTCGTTTCGAGGGCTGTCTGTATCTCTGAGAGTATGAACGATTCGTTCCTGCATTGTCTCAGTGCCTGGCAGTATTTGTCGTTTGGTGTTTTGTGGAGCCTGATGCCCAGGTTTGCGCGGTCATTGAGTGCGTAGGCTTGTCGTATGATGTCTTGACGTATCTTTCCTCCGTTGGGGTCTTCAACTCCTTTTGCTATATAGCTCAGCATGGTGGCATAGGTGTTGCGTGCAACTTCCAGG
>CAMHPM010000168.1 GCA_946187025.1 uncultured Prevotellaceae bacterium | reverse complement strand
CTACAGCCAGCGATACAAGACGGGCGAGACAACCGTGTATGAGAACGAGGAGAACTGGAAGTTCAACATGACATACCAGTATTCACCTAAATACAAGACATGGGAGCCGTTCAAGAACCTGAAGGGCAAGTCGAAATGGCTCGACATCATCAAGGCACAGAACCTGAACTACCTGCCACAGAGCATCGGCTTCAACACCGACATCACTCGCAGCTACTACGAGTTCCAGGAACGCGACATAAACGAGGGTATGCGCCTGCCTGTCACCTTCTCCGAACAGTTCTTGTGGAACCGCCAGTTCACCCTCAACTGGGATATATTCAAGGCGCTGAAGATGCAATACACATCGGCCACTCATGCCGAGATCGAAGAACCTTACACGGTAATCAACAAGAGCCTCTATCCCGATGCCTACGAGGCATGGAAGGACTCGGTGAAGCATAGCCTCGCTTCGTTTGGACGTCCGCTCAACTACGCATCTACGTTCAACGCATCGTACAAGGTGCCGCTCGACAAGATTCCGTTGCTCGACTGGGTGGGACTCGACGGCAGCTATAACAGCACCTACGGATGGAACCGCGGTACGGAACTCGAAGACGGCACGTCGCTCGGACATACTGCCAACACCACACGTAAGATCAGCATCAACGGACAGCTGCGACTCGAGACTCTCTACAAGAAGGTGAAGTTCCTCGACGAGGCTAACCAGCGCTTCTCGGGCAACAAGAAAACTGCCACCACGACAAAGAAGACCACCACGGCGGCTCCTAAGAAGGTGACATCCAACACACAGGGTGCCGACGCAGCAAAGACCGACGACAAGAACGCACAGGCTGATTCGAACAAGAAGAAGGGATATTCCAGCGAGGTGAAGCTCAACGACTCTACCTACACCGAGGTGAAGCACAGCCAGAATTCGAAGCGTATCGTGGTGCGGGCAACGACGAAAGAGGGTAAGACTTATAACCTTAAATATAAAAAGGTGGACGAGAACACCATTCGTGTGAAGAATCAGGACACCATCCCTGTCAAGATATCGGTAGTGGCCAAAGAACCGCTGCAGGACAAGGGTTGGTATAAGACCGCTCAGGTACTGGCTCGCGGACTTATGATGGTGCGTAACGTCTCATTCTCCTATCGCAACGACTACGCGATGACGCTCCCTGGATTCCGCACCGAGATCGGCGATGCCTTCGGACAGAAGTCGGTCAACGGCATCCTCTCCCCAGGACTCGACTTTGCTTTCGGCGCTATCGGCGACAGCTATGTGAACAAAGCCCTCGACAACGGATGGCTCATACAGAACGACTCCAACATCACCACTCCTGTCACCACCAACGGCACTGAAGACCTGCAGGTGAAGGTGACACTCGAACCTGTCCGCGACCTGAAGATTGACCTCAATGCCAGCCGCAACGTCAACAAGTCGCGCAGCATCAGGTTCATGTACGAGGGTATGCCGGCCACTCAGAGCGGTAGCTTCAAGATGACGGTGTTCACCGCCAAGTCGGCATTCGCAGGTAGCGGCAACATCAACAACAACTACAACTCGAAGCCGTTCAACGACTTCATGAAGAACATACCTATCATTCAGGAACGTCTCGAACGCCAGTATGCCAATTCGGTCTATCCGGTGGGCTCGGGTGCTGCATTCGAGGGTAAGACCTACGACCCGGCCAACGGTGGGGTTGACCAGTATTCGGCCGACGTGCTCGTGCCGGCATTCCTTGCCGCATATACGGGTAAGAACGCATCGGGCAGCAGCCTCGACATCTTCCCTTCGATACTCAGGATGATGCCTAACTGGACCCTCACATATAGCGGACTCTCGAAGCTGGGATGGTTTGCCGAACGATTCCGCAGCTTCAACATCAACCACAGCTACTCGAGCGTCTATGCTGTAGGTGCATACAACTCCTACACCAACTACATGGGTTATATGAACGGTATGGGATTCATCCTCGACGTCACGTCGGGCAACCCTGTGCCAAGCAGTATGTACAACATCAACACGGTGTCTATCACAGAGTCGTTCTCGCCACTCATCGGTGTGGATATGACCTTCAACAACGACCTCACCATGAAACTGGAATATAAGAAGAGTCGTGCGTTGAGTCTCAGCCTCACATCCGTGGCACTGACCGAGAACTACTCCAACGATATCGTCGTCGGTTTCGGATACAAGCTCAAAGACCTCAACTTGTTTGGTGCCAAGCGCATCCAGTCGGGCGAGGCAAAGAAGAAGAAGGGTTCAAAGAAGACTGCTGAGACTGAAACGGCATCCACAGCCAACCGCACCACAGCCAACCGCTTGGTGGGTGGTGTGAGCCACGACCTCAACCTGCGTATCGACTTCTCTTATCGTATGCAGAACGCACTGAACCGTAACATACAGACTCACGTCACAACGGCCACTAACGGTAGCACTGCCTATCAGCTCAAGCTGCAGGGCGAATACACGTTCAGCAGCCGACTCACCCTGACCGGATTCCTCGACTGGCAGAAGAACATACCGCTCGTATCTACCAGCTCGTACCCTACAACCATGGCCGATTTCGGTATAAGCATGAAGTTCAAACTCACAAGATAAATCAGTATGATTTCTCCTGCCGAAAAGTTGCAAACCCTCATCTCCACTGCCGACTGGACCTCCCTCTACGAGCGGTTCAACCACATGTCGAATGCCGAATTCCGACGTGTGGAACAGGTGTTGCGGCAGTCGGTAATGCCGGGTTTGTCCAATGCGCAGTTCTGGGATGCTTACCTGCATCTGCTCCAGTATCGGCGGCAGGCATTCCTCTCTGCCATCTTGGCCATACATCATTTGGCACAGTCGGGACAGCTCGACTGCACATGCGACGAGGCGCTTGCGGTGGCACGTTGGTTCCATGCCGACGCTCCCGACTCGGTAGTCAAGGTGGTGCGTATGGCCCTTCCGCTGCTGACATCCAGCACACAGATCTACGAGTTCCTACATCTGTTCGACTATACCGACAACCGCGAGATAGCTGCCATACTGCTCAAGGAAAACACGCCTCATGCCTACTACTCGCTCTTCCAACACCTCAAACACGAGGCCGACAACCCTCCGCTTCTGCGCTCGGCATGTACCACCTTGTTGCGTAAGGGCGATGACTTGTCGTTCAACATGGCAAGCATCCTGCGCAGCTATTTCGATATAACTGATATTAACAGCACCCTCTCTCTGCAGATCGAACCCTACGAACTGAGCTATATCGACCAGTCGTTCGATAACTTCGTGCATGTGCTGAGGGGCAAAAGACCAAAAATGCTATGAAGAATATTCTGCTATCGGCACTGCTCTGTGCCACTCTGGGCATCTCGGCACAAGACCGCCCTATGCCTTATTACAAATATCGTGTTCAGCTCACCGACAAGCAAGGTACTGAATACTCCCTGTCTCATCCCGAGCAGTTCCTGTCCGAGCGTGCCTTGCAACGTCGCAAGCGTCAGCACATACGTGTCGATGCCACCGACTTGCCGGTATCGGCCACTTACCTCTCTCAGTTGAGGAACTTGGGCGTCGATGTGCTGCTTACCAGCAAATGGAACAACACCGCCGTCATCGGCACTTCCGACACATCGGTGGTGCAGTCGGTACGCCAGCTGCCATGTGTGTCGGCTGTGCGTCAGGTAGCTGTGTATAAGTCGATGCCAAAAGCTGCAGGCAATGGTCGGCGCGAACGGCTCAGAGACGTGACTGCCGGCAACGGTGTCAGCTATCGTGAGGCATACACACAGATCGACCAGCTCAACGGCGTGGCATTGCATGGCGCGGGGTTCCGCGGACAGGGTATGGTCATCGCCATCATCGATGGCGGATTCTTCAATGCAGATGTCATACCTGGCTTTGCTCATACCAAGATTCTGGGCACTAAAGACTTCGTCAATCCGTCGGCCGACATCTTTGCCGAATCTACTCATGGCATGAACGTGCTGTCGTGTATAGGTGCCAACGAACCGGGCTACATGATCGGTACGGCTCCCGAGGCTTCCTTCTGGCTCCTGCGCTCTGAAGATACTTACACCGAGCAGTTGGTCGAGGAAGACAACTGGTGCGCTGCCGTCGAGTTTGCCGACAGCGTCGGTGCCGATGTGCTTAACGCCTCGTTGGGATACTTCGACTTCGACAACGATGCCGATGATGCCACCTACGACCAACTCGACGGACATACTCATATCAACTCACGGTCGGCATCAATGATTGCATCTAAAGGCATGATCCTGTGCAACAGCGCAGGCAACGAGGGTAGTAGTTCGTGGGGTAGGATAGGAACTCCGGCCGATGCATCCGACATCCTTGCCGTAGGTGCCATCATGCCCGACCGTAAGATTGCTCCGTTCTCTTCGCGCGGCTATTCGGCCGACGGACGTGTGAAGCCCGATGTAGTGGCCATGGGCGTGATGTCGGCGGTGTATGGATCATCCGGACAATTGTCGTATTCCAACGGTACATCATTCTCCTCACCTATACTCACCGGTATGGTGACATGTCTGTGGCAGGCTCTGCCTCACCTCAACGCATATCAGATCATGGACATCATACGTCGTAGTGGCGACCGTCACGACAACCCCGACGAGACATTCGGTTATGGACTGCCCGACTTCTTCAAGGCATACGCCATGGGACTTATAATGCGATGAACCACCTATGGATGCCGTCTCTCTATACGAACTCAATACGCTGGTACGCAACACCGTCGAGTCGGTGTTCGACCAGCCGGTGTGGATTCAGGCCGAGCTTGCCCAGGTTTCGGAGCGTGGACAGCATTGCTATCTGGAGTTCGTACAGAAGGCACCCGACCGCAGTGGCGTACTTCTCGCCAAAGCTCGCGGACAGATATGGGCTC
>CAMHPM010000167.1 GCA_946187025.1 uncultured Prevotellaceae bacterium | reverse complement strand
GGTGCGCGCCGGTAGCAACATGTTGCCGCAGTCGTCGGCCGACATCTACGTGCCCTACACCAACAAAGATGCGTTCTGCATGGGTTCGCTTCATGGTTTCCCCTACGCAGGATATATGGAGGTGAGGTGTCTGCTGAAGGAGGGCTGCACCCGTCAGACTCTGCTCGACCAGTTGGCACCCTATCGCGCTGCATACATCAGCGAACAAACTCCTGCCTCGTCGGGCAAAGTGGATTGGGTGATAAGAGCACGGTCGCACTATTTCTTTGCTCTCAGTTTCTTCGATGCTGACAACGAGACCACGGCCGACTACCTCAACCAGCTGTGGATACCGGCACTCATCATGCTACTGCTGCTCCTGCTGCCTGCCATCAACATGAGTGCGCTGGTGTCGGGCATGATGGAAGGACGCCTGGCCGAACTGGGTGTAAGGAAGGCATTCGGTGCGACAAACCGCACATTGCTGCGCCAGGTGCTGACACAGAACTTGTGGTTCACCTGCCTTGGCGGCATTCTCGGGCTCTTACTCTGCTATGGCTTGCTGAAGTTGCTCAGCACATCGACGCTATTCATTACCATATTCACACAGTCGGCCACCTCAAGTTCACTGAACATCACACCCGACATGCTGTGGAACTGGCCCATGCTCATCATCACCTTCGTCTGTTGTGCGGTGCTCAACCTCATGGCAGCCTTCATCCCTGTATGGCACAGCTTGAAGCGACCTTTAGTAGAATCAATGAATCAGAAACAATAAACCCCTCTTGGGGTAATTGACAACCCAGAGAATTGATAATTAGCCATCCGTAAGGAAATGGTAAATGGTTAAATGGTAAATGACATTATGAAGAAAAATTTAAATACAAACAAACTGTCGAGTCTCTTCCCCCATTCAGCCGGGTGGCTTGTGGCCGAACTGTGTATCATCACGATGCTGAGTTGGTTCTTCATCGACAACTTGGTGGTGTATTACTACGACCGATACCTCACGGGCGACATCACTCCGTTCGAGACACATCACCTGGTGGTGGGACGTATGGAGGTGGACCGCACCGACGCAGGACAGGAGCAGAACAGAGACGTGGAGGTGATGCAGGATGCCGACCAAGATGCGCTCGACGATATACGCAACCGACTGCTGGCACTGCCCGAGGTGGAGTCGGTGTGCTATGCCGATGATTACGTGTTTGCCCAGCTCGACCGCTACCACTGGACAACATGGGCCGATGCCTACAACACCAAGGAACATCGCGCCGGGGCATACTCCATCCACCTTTACCTCGATGAGCCGTTCTTCGAAACTCATGGGATAGAGGTGATGAGAGCGAAGCAGAGTGCTCAAAGTGCTCAGAGCTCTCCGAGTGCTCAGAGTGCTCCGAGTTCTCCCGACGATGAAGACATCACGAGCAATGCGGGCCAGGTCTATATCTCGCGCTGCATGGCACGCTCCATCTTCGGAAGCGAAGAGGCTGCTTTGGGCAAGAAGCTGGTGTGGCTCGATGTGGATTATGCCGACCGCCCCGACGGCTCGGCACCTGCTGCCGAGGAGGTGAGAGGCACTTACACCGTGGCAGGTGTGACCGCCGACGTGAAAGCAAGCCCCGAGGAGCGCAACTCGCTCGTGGTGTTTGTGCAGGAGATGCTGCACCCGATGCTGACCTCCCACATTCTCATCCGCTTGAAACCCGATGCTGACGCCAAGGATTTCGTGAAGCGTACATCGCAAAACCTATACGACAACTTCAACTCGGGACGCAGTTTCATACAAGAACTCGAGACCTACGACCAACACATCAGCAACCAGTCGTCGCGCACATCGCTACAGATCGAGAATCAGTTGTTCTTGCTCATACTGGCCATCTTCGGTGTGAACGCGCTGCTGGGCGTGGTGGGCACCTTCTGGATGCAGTTGCGACGTCGCAGGGAGGAGATAGGCATCATGCGCAGCTTCGGAGCCACACGCTGGAGGATTCTGCGCAAGATGCTTGGCGAAGGGGTGCTGCTCTACACCGTCAGCTTCATCCTGGCCGACATCATCTACCTGCAGATAGTGCTCTCGACCGGCATGGTGAGCGACCGCAACATGGGGCAGCTCATTGGCGAGGCGTCGTGGATAGAGCAGTTCTGGCCCCACTTCGCCATCGTGTCGGCCGTGGTGTATGTCCTCATCCTGATGCTGGTGTCGGTAGGTGTGCTGATACCTACGCTTCATGCCATCAGAGCGAACATAGTAGATGCCTTGCACGAGGATTAGACCTATATAGGGCAGCGAACATTAGACCTATATAGGGCAGCGAACAAAACATAAGGAAAACATACATGCGTGTGGAAGAAAACCGTTGCACGTATAGGGATAAAAGCTCGCGAGTGCTGACTAATTCTTTAATTTGCACCACAAATTAAATAAATTGTGGTGCAATTTTAATAATTTGTGGTCAGGAATTTAATAATTTGCACCACAAATTAAAGAATTAGTCAGCACTCGCAGTAAAATTAGTCAGTACTCGCAATAAAATTAGTCAGCACTCGCAGTAAAATTAGTCTGTACTCGCAGATATTTTCTTCCGTACTTGCTGTTTTATTCTTTTGGTCACCCGGAAGTCAGCATCCTGAGCACGATGCGGTTTTCATGTCACATCTCCAGTTCAGTCACCACCTGTCCGTCGTATAGGTTGATGATGCGGTCGGCATACGATGCGTCGCGCTGCGAGTGGGTCACCATCACGATGGTGGCTCCCTCGCTGTGCAGCTGGCTGAGCAGTTCCATCACTTCGCGTCCGTTGTGGGAGTCGAGGTTGCCCGTAGGCTCGTCGGCCAGTATCATCTGAGGGTCGGCCACCACGGCGCGTGCTATGGCCACACGCTGCTGCTGACCGCCCGAGAGCTGGCGTGGAAAGTGTTTGGCGCGGTGCGCGATGTCCATGCGCTCCATCAGGGCAGCCACCTTCTTGCGCCGCTCGTCACGTTTTATGCCCATATAGAGCAGCGGCAACTCTATGTTCTCCTCGACGGTGAGGTCGTCGATAAGGTTGAACGACTGGAACACGAAGCCGATGCGGCCCTTGCGCAGTTGGTCGCGTTGGGGTTCGCTCAGGTGGCTCACATCGGTGCTGCCTAGCAGGTATTCACCTTCGGTGGGCGAGTCGAGCAGGCCCAGGATGTTGAGCAACGTAGATTTGCCACATCCGCTCGGACCCATCACGGCCACGAACTCGCCTTCGTTTACTTCGATGCTGACTCCGTTGAGTGCCAGCGTGCGCACCTCTTCCGTCTGGAACGTGCGCTTGAGGTTCTTTGTATGTATCATCATGTTATTTACTATTTGACCATTTACCATTTACTATTTTATTCTATTTAGACATTTACGATTTGACAATCTATTTTTATTTACGATTTGACGATTTACTATTTACGATTTATGTACTATTTAACTATTTAGTTATTTCCATCCGGGGTTTTTTATTGCTCTTTCAACACTTTATATGGTTTTATTCTCATGGCCTTCAGTATCTGCCACCACAGGGTGAGGACACAGAGAGTGACGAGGATGGCGATGCTCAGGAGCGGAATCCACCATGCGAAGCTGGTGTGTGTGGTGTACGACTCCATCAGTCGGTGTACCACGAGCAGGGCGACAGGTATGCTGGCAGCTGCTGCAATGGCCAGTATCGTGATGTAGCGGCGGGTGAGCAGCAGTGCTATGTCGCGCAGCGTGGCTCCGTTGACCTTGCGCAGCGCTATCTCGCGGTAGCGGCGGCGGATGTCGAACATCATCAGGCCCAGCACTCCGAGGCATGTCACTGCGATGGCCAGCAGCGAGAAGGTGATGAATACACGGGCTGTGCGCTGGTCCTCGCTGTAGAGCTTGTCTCTGCGATCGGTCACCCACGAGTATTTCAACTCGTCGGTATCGAATATCTCTTGCATCATATCCTTGAGATAAGCCACCATGTCGTCCTCATGACCTGGTGCCACATCAATCAGCATGTATTCTCCTTGCGGCAGACTCACACCATCATCGTCGTATCGCTCGCCAAATCCTTTTGAGAAGAAGAATGCAGCAGGTTGAACCGGTTCGGTGGTGCGGCCGAAGTTGAAGTCGCGCACGATGCCCACCACATGATACGGCGGATTGTAGTTCATATCCACTTGGCCGTCAAACCATATACGGCTCTTCAGTTGCACGAGGTCGGTGTCGAGGTTGTTTATTCCCAGCCGTCGTGCTGCCGTCTCGTTGAGTATCATGTTGTAGTCTTGGTCGTTGTCGGTCGAGTCGTTGTATGCACGTCCCTTCACCATCTCCAGGCCATACATGTCCATAGCACGGCGGTCAACATAGAAGAGGCAGAGCTGCTGGCCGTCGGCAGTTGGTATGTGTGACCCTTCGGTGAGCGGCATGGGATCGACCGTTATGTTCTGTATGTACGGACAGTCGTCGAGTTTCTGTCGTATGACCTTCGCGCGGGCCACAACCTGTTGCATGTGCGACATCCAATCCTCAGCCGAAGGAAACGATATCATCTGCTCCGGATATATCAGTGCGCTGAGTAGTCGTTCAGTGCGGAATCCTGGGTCGGCAGTCATCATCACGTGCAGCTGGCGCATGAAGTAGATGCTGACATTGAGCAAGGCAAGCGAGATGAAGAACTGGAGGAAGAGAAATAGCACAGAGGACACGGAGGAGACAGAGGACACAGAGGAGACGGATGGTACGGAGCTGACCATCGGCAGAGCGAAGACGAAAGCGAGGGTCAGCAGGGTGTCGAACTTCCATTGTCCGATAACATTGATATCATAATATGTGGCAAGGAGCGGCGATGTGATTTCAACCACAATCCATACGCCGAGCATGGTGAGGAGCGCGAGCAGGACGGT
>CAMHPM010000166.1 GCA_946187025.1 uncultured Prevotellaceae bacterium | reverse complement strand
TGGCTTTCGGTATCGACAATGCGTCTCACCGCCTCTCTCTGAACCGGCAGGCCGGTGGCGCGGCTGATGCCTCGTGCTATGTATTCGCTCTGGTTGTAGCCACGGTCGAGGCGGCGGTGCCAATGTATCGGCATGGGGATTATCATGTCGATACCATCGAAAAAGCCCGATGCCGCTATCTCCTTCGTAAGGACGTATGCAACGTATTCGCCCACCAGCGGCCGGTGGTGATATTTTGTTGTGTGAACGATTGTGTGAGTCTCGGCGGCTGTGTAGTAGAGCAGCGATGTGGCACGCTCAATAGGCAACAAGCCCCAGAACATCTGCTCTATCCTGTTTTGAGCCACGTCGTGTGCACCGGTGCGTGGCAGACTGTCGAGACAGCCGACACACACAGCCTGCTCACACATGCTGAGCCTCTTGCCGCACAGCAGGCAGTAGCGCGGAAAGCAAAAATCCCAGATGTCGGCAATGAAATGTGTCATGACATGTCGTGTTTGCAGGGTTGACGGTCAGTCGCAGTCGGGGGCCTCGCCCAGCACTGTCAGTATCTGGCTGTAGGAAAAACCGCGGCCTATGGCAAATCGAATGAGCTTGGCACGTATGTCGCTCTCGTTCCGTCCGCTCACCGACCGGCGTTTCACGGCCAGTATGTGGCGCAGGCTGTCGAGGCTTGCATCGGTGTCAATTTCGCCCAGGGCACCGGCTATGGTGTCGTGGTCGATGCCACGGCGACGCAGTTCTTGCTCTATGCGCACGAGTCCCCAGTGGTTGTATCTGAATTTGTCGCGCACGAAGGCATGGGCATAACGCTCCTCGTCGATGTATTTCTCGCTGAGCAGCCGGCTGATGATTCGCCCCTCGGCACCCTCTGGCAGCTGCCAGCGCGACATCATGCGGCGCATGTCGGCCAGGCAATACTCACTCAGGGCACATCGTGCAGTAAGGCGACTCAGGGCGTCGGCCTCGCTCATCGGCTTTCGTTGTTCCATTGTCAAGGTGGTTTCAGGTTGTCTCACTATAGGTTCCAATCACTATGCGGTCGTTGCCGAATGAGTCTTGCAGCACTTCGGTGCCGGCAAATCCCGACCGGCAAAGCAAGCGTCCGACCTCGGCGGCAAATCGGCGGTTGGTCTCGAATGCCAGCAATCCGCCCGCTTTGAGCGACCGCATGGCAAAACGGGTGATGGCTGTGTAGAACAAAAGGGGGTCGGAGTCGGGTACGAACAGGGCTATGTGTGGCTCGTAGTCGGTCACCGTGGCCTGCATGTCACTTTTCTCCCCGTCACATATATACGGGGGGTTCGACACAATCGTGTCCCATCGGCGTCCGTCGGGCTGCATGGCAAGTATGTCGTGTTGCTCGAAACCGATGTCAAGACCCAGACGACGGGCATTGTCGGCAGCTACTTGCAATGCCTCGGCCGAGATGTCGAATGCCGTGACGGTGGCAGAAGGACATAAATGTTTCAATGCCAAGGCTATACACCCACTGCCGGTGCCTATGTCGAGAATGCTGCTGCCGGCGCGCTTGCTCACCGCCTCAACCAGTTCCTCAGTCTCGGGGCGCGGAATCAGTACCCCCGGCCTCACACCGATGCTCAGCCCGCAAAACGGAGCCGAGCCAATGACATACTGTATGGGCTCACCCTTGACCAGTCGTGCCACCAGCGGCCACAAGCGTTCACGGGTGGCTGATGGCAGCTCGTCGTCGCTACCGGCAAGCACATCGACACGCGACAGGCCCGCAGCCCACTCCATGAGCATGAATCCAAAAGCCTGTGCCTCGCCAGGCTCAATGCCGGCATCCGTCAGTTGCTTGCGTATGTTGCTGAATAGTTTTCCCATAGTTTTCACCTGCAAAGATAGCACAAATTAGCGAGATGCGCGGAGCGAAAGTTGAAAAAATGCACCACGCGCGCGTTATATATATAAATGTGTGCCACATTTTGCCAGATGTGACAAACTGACATACCGACACGACTGCTTTGTCATGTGTGACGAGTTGGCACGCAGTTTGCCATATAATGCATGGAACACAAAAAAACAAATATATAATAACTAAAAAACAAGAAACATTATGAACATCAAACCATTGGCAGACAGAGTAGTAATCCTACCTGCTCCTGCAGAGACAAAGACTGTCGGCGGAATCATAATCCCCGACACAGCAAAGGAAAAACCGCTTCAGGGCGAAGTCGTGGCAGCCGGACCAGGCAGCAAAGACGAAGAGATGGTGCTGAAAGTGGGCGACAAGGTGCTCTATGGCAAGTATTCAGGCACTGAACTCGAATACGAAGGCGAGAAATATCTCATCATGCGTCAGAGCGATGTACTGGCAGTATTATGCTGACATCGATAAGACAAAAGGCAGACATCAATTAGACCAACAGAATAATCAACCAGTAAATATCAGATAGAAATATGGCTAAGGAATTAAAATTCAATATAGAAGCCCGCGAGCAAGTGAAGCAGGGCGTAGATGCATTGGCAAATGCAGTGAAGGTAACACTTGGTCCTAAGGGCCGTAACGTGATTATCGAAAAGAAGTTTGGAGCACCTCAGATTACCAAGGACGGTGTGACAGTGGCAAAAGAAATTGAGCTCGACGACGCATTCCAGAACACCGGTGCCCAGCTTGTGAAGAGCGTGGCTTCAAAAACCGGTGACGATGCCGGCGACGGAACAACAACTGCAACAGTGCTGGCTCAGGCAATATGCACAGCCGGACTCAAGAACGTGGCAGCCGGTGCCAACCCTATGGACCTGAAACGTGGTATCGACAAGGCTGTAGCCAAGGTGGTTGAACACGTGAAGGCACAGAGCGAACAGGTAGGCGACAACTACGAAAAGATAGAACAAGTGGCTACCGTAAGTGCAAACAACGACAGCGAAATCGGTAAGCTCATTGCCGATGCAATGAAGAAAGTATCGAAAGACGGTGTCATCACTATCGAAGAAGCCAAGAGCCGCGACACCACAATAGGTGTAGTCGAGGGTATGCAGTTCGACCGTGGTTACCTCTCTCCTTACTTCGTGACCGATACAGAGAAGATGGAATGTCAGATGGAAAGCCCGCTCATCCTCATCTACGATAAGAAAATATCCAACCTGAAGGAGTTCCTTCCAATACTCGAACCGGCAGTTCAGACCGGACGCCCACTCCTCGTCATTGCTGAGGATATCGACAGCGAGGCACTCACAACCCTCGTCGTGAACCGTCTGCGCAGCCAGCTCAAGATATGCGCTGTGAAGGCACCTGGATTTGGCGACCGTCGCAAGGCTATGCTCGAGGACATCGCAATCCTGACCGGTGGCGTTGTCATCAGCGAAGAGAAGGGTCTGAAACTCGAACAGGCTACAGTGGATATGCTGGGTAGCGCTGAGAAGGTGACTATCTCGAAAGACAACACAACCATCGTTGGCGGCAAGGGCGACAAGCAACTCATCCAAGACCGTGTCAACCAGATCAAGGCCGAGATCAAGGCTACTACCAGCGACTACGACAAGGAGAAGCTGCAGGAACGTCTTGCTAAACTCAGCGGCGGTGTAGCCGTACTGTATGTAGGTGCTGCAAGCGAGGTTGAGATGAAGGAAAAGAAAGACCGTGTTGACGATGCACTCTGTGCTACACGTGCTGCTATCGAGGAAGGAACCGTAGTCGGCGGTGGTGTTGCTCTCATCCGTGCCATCGATGCACTTGAGGGTCTCAAGGGCGAGAATGCCGACGAGCAGACTGGTATCCAGATCATTCGCCGTGCTATCGAGGAACCTCTGCGCCAGATTGTGGAGAACGCAGGCCTTGAGGGCAGTGTCGTTGTCGAGAAGGTGCGCAACGGAAAGGGTGACTTCGGTTACAATGCCCGCAAAGATGTATATGAGAACCTGCGTGAGAGCGGAATACTCGACCCTGCCAAGGTGACACGTGTCGCACTCGAGAACGCTGCAAGCATTGCCGGCATGTTGCTCACTACCGAATGTGTCATCTGCGACAAGAAGGAAGACAAGCCTGAGATGCCTATGGGCGGAGGCGGAATGGGCGGCATGATGTAATATCGGTCATTCAGTAATTATACTCCAAATTGGGGCATTACCCATCTGACAATGATGGGGTCTTGCCCAAAAGAAAATGCCATGCGAGCTGATGTCGCATGGCATTTTTATTTTCTGTGTACTGTATGCAGCGGGCTCTGATGTGTCATGTATCACGGGGCGACGGGCTGCATGTTGCTGCCGGTATCAGTGCCAGCTGGTGTTGGTATCGACCTTAAACCGATAGATGCGGGCCAGCTGTATGTCGAACACCAGTGTGGAATATGCTGGTATGGTGGCCGATGTGTATTCTGACATGCCGTATCCCAGGTCGGAAGGTATATATACTTTCCAACGGTCGCCTTCGTGCATGTGGAGCAGGACGGTGATGAATCCCACTACATTGTCTTTCACTGCCAGGAGTGTCGGTACGTCGGTGTCGGGATTCAGGGTGCTGGTGCTGTAGCTTTTGCCGAAGTTGTAGCCTTCGGGATACATCTTGGTCGGGATGAGGCGTCCTGAGTAGTGTACTCGCACTGAGTCGTTGTACAGGTGGCTGTAGGTGCCGGTGCCTGTCTGAAGCTTTTTTGCATAGACGAATCGGTTGGGCTGGTCGAGGTACAGGCTTTCGTCTTCGCCTATGTTGTAGGCTTTCAGGCGCAGCCATGTTCCGTCGGCATTGACTTCGGCCACATGGGCTATGGAGTCGATGTAGTGTTGGTTGCGGGCCTGCCAGTTGTCGTATTCGCCTTCTGCTTCGTGTTCGCTGCATGATGCGAGGAGGAGGGCAATGGCGACGAGTGGGAGTTGTGTGGTTAAAAGTTTGAGTATCTTCACTTTCCTTGTGTATTTG
>CAMHPM010000165.1 GCA_946187025.1 uncultured Prevotellaceae bacterium | reverse complement strand
CCGAACAGACGTCAGCACCACTGGTTATAGTTCTTCCCGGAGGAAACTCCGTGAACTCGATCTCAGCCGTATAGCAGAGTCCGAGGGCCGGACAGTTCGGGCCATCGGGAATAAAGGTCTTCACATCGTATGACTTGGAAACCGTGGTGCTTGGTGTCGGGTTGATTGTCAATGTAGATGCTATACTGTCGGAACTTGCACTGGTGGTCAGCAGAATACAGGTATCGTTACAGAATACTGCCAGATTGTCGGTTATCGACTCAATGGGGTTGCCGGCCACACGTATTCTGATAACGTCGATCATGTCGGTTCCACATCCTTGGATGTCGGTGATACGCAGACTCAACTGGTAGCACGCCACAGTTGCAAACTGATCTACGGTAAAGGTGCCCTCGTTGAGCCCCTCAAGATTGTCACCGTTATTCATCTGCCACGAGAAAAGCGATGTTTCATCATACGGTTCGTAGTATCCAGTAAAGTAGCTGTATTCACCATGACCTTTTATTATTATTCCATCACCCGCGCATACATTCATACTGTAGTAGTAATCGCTCGTATCCTGTCCTTCGACTTTCACAATATAGGCCGAGTCATATATTTCACCGTTCCGAGTGCGGTAGAACTTGTCTTCAATCACAGGCACCACGTCCTCACACGGAGTCTGGCAAGATACACGGATAGAGAATCCTGTTCCAACCCGACCGTCGGTATTGGTTTTTATGCGGACAGTGAGGCAGTTGGACGAATTGGTAGGCGAAACGAAATAGCGTCTTCTATACAAACTGCTGAAGCTGTTGTTACCCTTTGCCAAAAGCGGTGAGTAGATGGTGGGACCATCATAGATAAATACCGTGTCAGTCTCATCTACATCAAAGCTTTCGACAGTGAAAAGAAGTCTTTTCGAGCCTTCACAAGGACTATATACCGTATACCAATAGTCGATGCCCTCTGTATATAACCCTTCGACCGTCTCATTGAACAGCTGTATGCCTATAGCCGGAAGGGTGTCTGTCTTGCCACTATTTTCAATAGTCAAGTATGTCGGCAAAAGTTGCTCTTCCTGAGAAAAAGCAACTGTGCCAAAACACATCAACATCGCAAATAGAATAACTATACGTTTCATGCTTGGAATATAATTTGGGCGACTCTTCTATATAGTTAGTAACATTTTTTGTCCAAAACCGTCACAAAAAATCTTTTTTTTCTATTCTTTGCGTTTCACCGTTGCATTGACACGACGGTGAGTCTCATTGATTGAATACAATCCAAGATACTTGTATGTCGACCCAGGTGTATGGAAATAAATAGTCTTCTCGTAGTTCTGATACTGGAACTCGTTGAAGTTGTATGCGTAGTAGCTCAACTGGGAGAGGTCAACCACAAAACCGTTGGCTATATGGGCACCATTACGTTTGTTCACTACATCGCGGATGTCGTGAACCACCGACCCAGCTGGCACCTCGTTTGTAACAAAGAACGAATTGCGTGAGAAATCGCAATACCACTGAACCTTTTCTTTGGGCATCTGTTCCAGTTTGGCCCTATCATAGTTCACATGAGGCAACACTATCTCGTCGCAGTTCTGTGCACAAAGACTCACCGCAAAAAACGTGAGCAACAATATGGTTGAAACTATCCTTTTCATCTTTGAGCAAATTATTTTTTACCATTCCTGATATGGTTGATCAATGCCATCAGAAGACCGAGGCAGAGGAATCCTCCCGGAGGCAGGATGAAAAGCAGCATGCCGTCGGCATCGCCGATAAACTTGTAATTGAATATCGATCCTGATCCAAGAATCTCACGTACCATGCCCACAAGTGTCAGAGCCCAGGTGAAACCAAGACCCATGAACACGCCGTCGAGCAACGAGTGCCACACATTGTTCTTCGATGCAAAAGCCTCAGCACGGCCCAACACTATGCAGTTCACCACAATCAGGGGGATAAACAGACCGAGGGTCTCGTACAAAGCAGGCACGTAAGCCTGCATAACCAACTGCACCACGGTAACGAAAGTGGCTATAACCACGATGAAAGCCGGTATGCGGACTTTATCTGGGATGACACTCTTAAGAAGCGAGATTACGATATTAGACATCAACAGCACAAAGGTTGTTGCCAATCCCATGCTCATGCCGTTGATAGCCGAAGTGGTGGTTGCCAACGTGGGGCACATACCCAGCACAAGTACCCATGTGGGATTTTCTTTTATGAGTCCGTTCTTTATTATCTGTGTTGCTTTCATATCTTGATAGTTTTTACGTCTTAAAGAACCTATGTGTTATTTTTCAATTTGCTGGAAAGTCTCGTAAGCGGCACTCAGTGCTTCGCAGAATGCACGGGAGGTAATGGTAGATCCGCTTATGGCATCCACATCTCCCCCGTCCTTCTTGACGGTGAGGTTGTCCGTTGCAGGATTCTTACCGATCACACATCCTTTCGCCCCCTCCTGGAACCACTGTCCAGCCTTTGCTCCAAGTCCTGGTGTTTCACTCATTTCGAGCACACTATAACCAGTGATATTGCCGGTTGCTGCGTCGAATCCGTACATAATGCCGAGATGTCCGCCAAAACCATTCTCGCTGGCCGACTCAACTGCGACAGCAGCGAGGTCATCACCTTTGTATGCAAGATGGCATTTCATTCCGTTGACATCCTGATCTTCCAAACGGTCGAACGGTGGCAACACAGCTTTTATGGCATTCTCTGTCTTAGCTCTCTTCGAGGCCTCTATCGGTTCTTTAGTAACCGAACTTATCAACGCCAACACAGCTGCAGCAACGACTGCAATGACAGTCAGCGAGAGGAACATATTCAACAATGTGGACTTTGCTTTCTTTGCCATGATTCTTTTCTTTTAATTGTTTTACTTAGCAAATCTTGCAGGTTTGCACCAACGGTTAATAAGCGGTGTCACCGCATTCATAAGCAGAATAGCGAAGCTGACGCCTTCCGGATATGAACCCCAGTTACGTATGATGATAGTCAGCAGTCCGCAACCGAAACCGAAGATGAGTTGCCCAACCTTAGACATAGGCGATGTGACCATATCGGTAGCCATAAAGCAGGCACCGAGCATGATACCACCGGTAAGAATGGTAGTGACTGGATCAATGAACTGCTCGGGATTGCAGAGATAGAGGATTCCGCTGAACACAAACGCCGTTCCAATAAAGGAGACAGGAATGTGCCAGCTGATAATCTTGGTGCACAACAGGTATATGGCTCCAATCAGTATCGCCACCGCACATACCTCTCCGAACGAACCGCCAATATGTCCAAGGAACATATCCATCAACGAAGGCATATCGGTGATCTCCGACAGTTTCTTACCACTCTTCAATCCTTCTTTCACCAATCCAAGCGGTGTTGCTCCCGTAGTGGTGTCGAACGCCATGGGGAACCACTTTCCGACGGTGGGCCAGGTGGTCATCTGCACGGGGAAAGAGATGAGCAGGAACACGCGACCAACCAATGCGGGGTTGAACGGGTTCTTACCCAGTCCTCCGAACGACATCTTACCAAGTCCGATAGCAACCAGCGCTCCTATGGCAACAATCCATATCATATCGGCTGTAGCAGGCACGTTGAATGCCAACAACAGTCCGGTGACAACTGCCGATCCATCGCACAGCGTGGACGGGACCTTCATTATGAATTTCTCGATAAGCCACTGGAACAAGCAGCAACAGGCGACAGAGACCAGACTTACAAGCAAGGCGTTAAGGCCAAAGAATGCAATACCGACAAGGAACATCGGTATGAGCGCCATATTCACGCGCCACATGATACGTTTGGTCGATTCGTCACTGTGTACGTGAGGGGAACCTGATATATTAAGAAGTTTCATATTTGAATTGTTGATATATTAAATGTTGATATGTTAAAACTAACCGATAACTGGATACCCGCTGAATTTATTTCTTGCTACGGGCAGCAAGTATACCGCGATATTTGTTTTTTCCAAGGCGAACCTCGTCAAGCAGAGGCTTGTTGGCCGGACAAGAGAAGAAGCAGCATCCACACTCGATGCAGTCAAGGATATTGTGTGCACCAGCTTCCTCGTAGCGTCCGTTCTTTATCAAAGCTGAGAAGAGGTAAGGTTCCAATCCCATCGGACAGGCATGCATGCACTTGCCACAACGTATGCAGTTAGATTCTTTTGCTCTTACAGCCTCGCTCTCGTCGATAACCAGCACACTCGATGCGCCTTTCACTGTCGGACCGTCGAGGTTGCACATTGCCTTACCCATCATAGGGCCTCCGCTGATGACCTTGCCGGTGGTTGCGGGCAATTCACCGATGGAGTGCTTGATGATATCGTTATAAGAGATACCTATACGCACCTGATAGTTGTGCTGCGAAGGCAGTTTCTTACCAGTGACGGTAAGGATGTTCTCTATAAGGGGTTTGTTTTTCTGTATTGCCTCATACACAGCAAAGGTGGTACCCACGTTGCTCACCACGCATCCGACGTCGATAGGCAGCTTGCCACTCGGAACACGACGTCCGGTGATAGCATTGATAAGCTGTTTTTCTGCGCCTTGCGGGTACTTCAGCTTCAATGGTTCTACGATGATGCCTTCGAACTTAGCCGCCATCTCGCGCATCACACGGATAGGCTCGGGTTTGTTGTTCTCGATGCCGATATATGCATTCGGAACACCAAGGGCTTTTCTCAAGATGCTGATACCGATGCAGATTTCCTCGGCATGCTCCAACATCACACGGTGGTCGGAGGTGAGGTATGGCTCACACTCTACCGCATTGATGATAAGGTACTCGGCTTTTTTACCCTCGGGTACACTGTATTTGATGTGTGCAGGGAACGTAGCACCGCCAAGTCCAACAATACCCATCTCTTTCAGTTTGTCTACTATCTGCTTAG
>CAMHPM010000164.1 GCA_946187025.1 uncultured Prevotellaceae bacterium | reverse complement strand
ATTTTTAATTGTGTATTTTTTGAAATCATAATAATCTCTGTATCTCTGTTTGATATATTTACCCGTTTTAAGTTCAAAAGAAACCGTTTTGCCAGTATTTTTTGCATTTACAAGCTTTTTCCTTAATTTTGAAGCAAAATACACATAACCATGAAACGTATCATCTTCACCCTATTAACAACATGCTTCACGTTTTGTTGCATAGCGCAGACACATGTTAACGTAAGCACCACCGACCAATTGTTTGCCACATTAGCCAAAAACAGAGGAACATCAGACGGCGACACTCTTTACATTCATCTTGCACCCGGCACATACATCCTGGAGCGCCCCATTGTGTTTACCGAAGAGGATACTCGCCCCATTGTCATCGAGGGAGACGAGGAGCGAATGCCCGTCATCAGCGCAGGTAAGCGTATCAGTGGATGGACGACGACAGCTGAGGGTTGGTGGCGTTGCCATGTACCAGAGACAGCACAGTACGGCTGGCTGTTCGAGCAACTCTACGTCAACGGACACCGAGCCACCCGTGCACGGACACCCGACAGTGGATTCTACAATGTCGACGATGCGAAAGAGGATGTCCACGTTCGTGGAAACGGACGTTCGCCACTCTTTGCCTCTCAAACAATACATACTGCTCCCGAAGTGCTCACACCACTGAAGTCGCTTGGCAAGCCTCAACTGGAGAGAGTAGTGGCACGCTTCTATCATAAATGGGATAACACAACGAAATATCTGCAGTTTGCCGAACCCGACTCGGGACGGTTCTATATCACCGGACGCGGCATGAATAGTTGGAACGCAATACGGAATGGTACGCAATATTCTTTAGAGAACTACCGTGGAGCGCTGAATGCCCCAGGCGAATGGTTTCTTGACATCGACGGCACACTGCTCTACATACCCCTCCCTGGCGAGGATATAAATACCGCTGAGTGCTTTGCACCCCGACTGGAGCAGGTGGTAATACTAAAGGGAACGGCAGATAAGCCCGTCAGAGACAAGACATTCCGTCACATCAGTTTCGCCCATACCGCCAATTACACACCACGAAACGGACACGAGCCCGACCAAGTGGCGGCATGGTTAGACGCCGCCATTATGATGGACTACGCACAGCGCATTTGCATAGACGGCTGCGAAGTGCAGCACACTGGCAATTATGCAATCTGGATGCGCGAAAAGTGCTTCGACAACAGAGTGGAGAAGACCTTCATCTACGACATCGGCGGAGGTGGCATCAAGATTGGCTCAAGAACACTGTCGCAGCAAGGCGAGGAGGTTACCGGACGCAATCTGGTGGAGAACTGCATCCTTCGCCACTTAGGTCTCACCTTCCCATGTTCGGGAGGAGTAATTATCTTCCATTCTGCTCACAACAAAGTACTGCATAATGACATATGCGACCTTCGCTACACGGGCGTCAGCGTAGGATGGATCTGGGGCTATGCCTACAGTCCGTCGGTTGACAACGAAGTGGGATTCAACCACATACACCACATTGGATGGGGCGAACTGTCAGACATGGGAGCCGTTTATACTTTGGGCACCTCACCAGGCACACGAGTTCACGACAATGTCATACACGACGTATGGTCGTACGATTATGGTGGTTGGGGACTATATACTGACGAGGGCAGCACGGGAATAGTTATGGAAAACAACCTTGTCTATAACACCAAGTGCGGTGGCTTTCATCAACACTACGGCCGCGACAATATCATTCGCAACAATATCTTCGCATGGGGATGGTTGCAACAACTGCAAGCAAGCCGCATTGAAGATCACAGATCCTTTACCTTCGAGCATAACATTGTGGTAATGAACCATGGCGTGCTGATGGCAGGAACATGGGGAAAGGTTGACATGGACTACAACTGCTACTACGACACATCGGGCCGACAACCCACCTTCTTGCAAGAAGACCGCGCCGCGTGGCAACAGAAACACGACCAACATAGTATTTTCGCCGACCCACTGTTCCGCGATGCTGAGCAATACGACTTCCGTCTGAAAAGCACGAAAGTGGCAAAGCGCATAGGGTTTAAACCATTCGACTACAATCGCGCCGGTGTGTACGGCAGCAAGGAATGGAAGCAGAAAGCACAGATGGAACCAGAACAGATTGAGGAATTTGCAAAACTGTTCCACTAACAACCATTTTAGAAAGAACAAAGCAGGCATCATGCAACAAATTACAAGCAGTGATTAACTTTTAAGCACTGCTATAATCGGTATATTGTTTTTTTTATATAACTTTGCAGCTGAAAGGTCAATAATCAAGACTATTATATTAAAAAAATATTGACACACCCAGCGAGATGAACACTCAAGAAACTATCGACGTCATGAAGAAGACAATCGACGAATTGTCTGACGCCAACTCGCTAAAAGGATTGTTCCACCAGCATCGCGATGGAAACCCGATGCCGTCGAACAAGGCTCTCGAAGAGATAATAGAGCTTTCGCGTGCAATCCTCTTCCCTGGCTTTTTCGGAAAGTCGACCGTAAACATCAACACCCTTAGCTACAGCATCGGTATTAACATCGAACGGCTGCACAAGTTGCTTGCCGAACAGATTCACGCAGGACTATGCTTTGCCGACACGAAAACGGAGGAGTCGTACGAGGAGCAGTGCGAGCAAAGAGATTGTGCTCTGGAGAAAGCCACGAAGCTTATTGCCATGCTGCCAAAGATCAGGGCAACGCTCGCCACTGACGTGGAAGCAGCATACAATGGCGACCCGGCTGCCGTGAGTCAAGCTGAGATTGTAGCATGCTACCCAATTATCAAAGCACTCGTGAACTATCGCATTGCACACGAGTTGTACAACATGCAGGTGCCGCTGATACCGAGAAAGATGACCGAGATGGCTCACTCTGAGACAGGTATCGACATTCACCCTGCAGCCACCATCGGTAACTATTTCACTATCGACCACGGCACAGGCGTGGTGATTGGTGCCACATGCATTATAGGCAACAATGTGAAATTGTATCAGGGTGTCACACTCGGAGCAAAGAGTTTCCCGCTTGATGACAATGGCAACCCCATCAAGGGTATTGCCCGTCACCCAATCATCGAAGACAATGTGGTGGTGTATGCCAACGCTACTATACTCGGACGCATAACCATAGGCCGTGGATGTGTGGTTGGAGCAAACGTATGGGTGACACGCGACATGAAACCAAACACAAAGAGATTCAAGAAAGAACAAACCACAAGTCTCGACTTGGAATTTATAAACGGAACAGGAATATAAACATATCATAAAAGATGGAATTCGAATTAATCGCCAAGACCTTCATGGGATTGGAACCCGTATTGGCCGAAGAGCTTACAAGTCTGGGAGCCAACAACGTGCAGATAGGAAGAAGAATGGTGTCGTTCACCGGCGACAAGGAAATGATGTATCGCGCCAACTTCCAACTACACACGGCAATAAGAATACTGAAGCCGATAGCACACTTCACAGCTAAGTCGGCGGAAGACATGTACACCCAAGTGAGGAAAATAGACTGGAGCAAGTATATCGAGCCAGGCAAGACTTTCTCGGTGGATTCAGTAGTTTATTCAGAAGAATTCCGCAACTCAAGATTCGTCACGTACAAGGTGAAAGACGCTATTGTCGACCAGTTCCGCGAAGCGACAGGCGACAGACCAAACATTTCAGTCAGTAACCCTGACATAAAACTCAATATCCATATCGCAGAAGACAAAGCCACGCTTTCGCTCGACTCGAGCGGTGAGAGCCTGCATCGACGCGGATATCGGCAAGAGAGCGTGGAGGCACCGCTCAACGAAGTGCTCGCAGCAGGAATGATTCTCATGACTGGATGGAGAGGCGAGACCGATTTCATCGACCCAATGTGCGGGTCGGGAACACTGCCAATAGAGGCTGCGCTTATCGCACGGAACATTTCGCCGGGAGTATTCCGCAAGGAATATGCTTTTGAAAAGTGGCCCGACTACGATGCCGACCTGTTCGACAGGATATACAATGATGACTCGCAAGAGCGTGAGTTTGAACATCATATCTATGGATACGACATCGACATGAAAGCCGTGAACACCGCACGACTGAATGTAAAGGCCGCCGGGCTGAGCAACGACATAACCATCGAACAGGCAGATTTCAAGGACTTCACCCAGCCAAAGGAGAGGAGCATAATGATAACGAATCCTCCCTATGGCGAGAGAATATCGACACCCAACCTGCTTGCCACCTATAAGATGATAGGTGAACGACTGAAGCACGAATTCACAGGCAACAGCGCATGGATACTCAGCTATCGCGAAGAGTGCTTCGAGCAGATAGGGTTGAAGCCTTCGATAAAGATTCCCGTGTATAACGGTTCGCTGGAATGCGAATTCCGCCGATACCAACTGTTCGACGGTAAGATGAAGATATTCCGTCACGACGGAGGTGAGGTAAAGACCGAAGACGAACGCAAGGCAATGGCCGAAAAGCATCGCTTCAAGAAAAACCGCGAGTTTAAGCAAAGGCTTGAAGAAGAGCAGGAAAACGAAGACGGCGACATCAGGTCGTTCAAATTCCACTCCCTTGAAAGGGCAGAGAACAAGAAGAAATTCGAACCGAGACCTGACAGAAGGGAAAAGCACGATGAAGACAACGACCGACGCCGACCGTTCGGACAGCGAGGCAAGTTCGACAACAAGGGCGGCAACCGCAGGTTCAGAGACGACAAGAGACAACCACGTAAATCGGAAAAATCGTTCAGGAGGAAAAAAGATGAATAAAGATTATTTCTGCAAAGGTGCTATAATACTTATGTTATCCTTTATGACCGCAACATTCGCCATGGCACAAAACAAACAATTCACACTGGAGGAACTCAACTACGGCGGAAAGAATTACAGGCAGACTGTGC
>CAMHPM010000163.1 GCA_946187025.1 uncultured Prevotellaceae bacterium | reverse complement strand
AGTAGGCATAGATGGAGTTGTAGCTGCAAGTTCAGCCAGATAGTCTTTCACTCCTTGTTTCACGCCTTCCATCATATCTACACGCAACGCACCTTGCAGCAGGTCGGAGAACATCTGCAGGTTGTAGCCTCCCGAACGCATTCCCTCGGACACAGACAGGTAGATGTTTCCACGGTCGGAATCGAGGTCGTATTTCAACGCGAACTTAGGCAGGATGCGGAAGTAGTCGTTGTGTATCAGTCCCTGATATGAGAGATGAGACGAGAGGGAGTTGAGATCGACGGCCATGCGCGGATTGGTGGCATTGGGCATCTGGAACCCATAATCGACATCTGCTGGTGCGTTGTAATCCATGGTGAGGTGTTCGTAGTCGAAACGCAGGCCGAGCGATGCTGAGAGGTGGTCGGTGATGTTGAACGTGGATTGGTGGAACGCAGCAAGTCCGAATGTTGGTGTGTCGAAGTTGTTGCCCATGAAGAGGCGGTCGCCGCGGAAGTTGATGCCCATTGACGTGAATCCCATGGCATCGAGCATCTGAATGGAATGTACATCGGGCATCATGGTGTTCACATTGCGTTCGAGCCACCGCAAACCGTCGGTATGGAATGTGACCGGTGCCTCGGTGTGCAACCACTGATACATTGCATTGACACCGCTTACCCACTCCCATAACGGCTTGTCGCCATCCTGACGACGACTGCGGAACGTGAGTTCCTGGCTCAGGGTGTTGATGCGTTGGTTCTGCTGCATGGTATAGATGTCGGGCTGCAGGAAGTCCTGGTCGAGTGTCATGCGGTCGCCAAGACTTTGATAGGCTGTAGCCGAGTTCATCTGCCATGATGGTGCCACATACTCGGCATTCAATCCTGCATTGAACAGGCTGCGACGGTATCGGGATTCGCGTCCGCTGGAAATGAGGCCTACCAGTTGTGGATATTCCTCGTTGCCACTGGCCACACCTTCATAGTAATAAGGGTAAGCACCTTCGTCGCTGTTGTCGTAGCTGATGCTGAGGTCGAGCTTCCAGCGGTCGGTTGGCAGCAGGATGCCGCGTATGCGTCCCCCACCCGACTTCATGTTGTCTGCATGATGGCCAGTTGTGGAGTTGGTGAACATGCCTCGCGCCCCCTCATAGTAGCCTCCAGCAGAGAAAGCGAAGGTGTCGCTGATGCGATGGTAGTGTGTAAGTGCTACGTTGTAGTGGTTGTCGCGTGATGAGAAGCCCAGCTTCACATCTGTACCATAGGCCGAGAACGGACTCTTGGTAAACACCCTCACCAGTCCACCCATGGTGTTGCGGCCATAGAGTGTGCCTTGAGGTCCGCGCAACACATCCACGCGTTCGATGTCGTAGAAGTTGAAATCGAATGCCGACTTGTCGATATAAGGCATGTTATCGACATAGAGCCCGACTGCCGGGGTATTGATGCGCGACCCGATGCCACGGATATAGACAGCACTTGTGAGGCGGCTGCCATATTCGGGGATGAAGAAATTGGGCACGAGCGATGAAATGTTCTTGAGCGAACTGACACGGTTTTCGGTCATCGTCTGATTGTTGATGATGCTGACCGATGCCGGCTGCTGACGCATGGTTCCCTCTTCCTTCGGAGAGGTTATAATCGATACTTCGTCGAGTGTGACCACTATCACAGAGTCGGCAGACTCGGCATTTGCCTGCATACCGACGGACACGACGCAAGCCATCAAAACTATATATCTTTGTATCCTATTCATTTTTACCTTTATCCTTCAACTTTCAACCTTCAATTATCAATCTTTAATTTTCAAGAATTAGAGAATTTAAGAATTACAGGAATATACATTCGTCCCTTTAACTTCCCTTCAACTTCCCTTCAACTTCTCTTTAACTTCCTAATAAAAAACGTACCTTTGCACGAATTCGGGTGCACCAATTAACGAAATGAAAACGTACCTTTGCACGAATTCGGGTGCAAAGGTACGCATTATTTATCAAATTCCATTAGGACAAAGGCAGAAAAGATTAGGACAAATCAATCATCAGCCCTTAAATACTCATTATTGGTGAGCCTTGCCGCGATATTCCAGAGGCGACATGCCAGTGTGTTTCTTGAAGAAACGAGAGAAATATGACTGGTCGAATAGTCCTACACGTGCCGCCACATCGATTATCGGAATGTTGGTATCGCGCAGCAGATATTTGGCATAGTTGAGTCGTGATATCTGCACCCACTCCGATGCAGTGCGGCCCGTGTGTGCTTTCACTACCTTGTTGAGGTGATTAGGGCTGACTCCCAACTGCTCCGCATATCGGTTCACGCCTTCGGTCACCCCGCTGCGGTTGAACACCTCGTCGATGAAACGCACGGCAAGGCTGTCGCTCTCATGTTTTGAATTGTCCATCGTCTCGTTCATGAGTCTCAGGATAAAGTCGAGCGTGTATTGCACAATGTGTGGTTTCGGTTGCTGCACGCTGAGTTTCTGCATCATTGCACTCATCAGTGCCACATCGTCGGGGTTGATGTTGATGAGTTCGGGCTTCTGTGTATGCAGCAACTGATACGAGGGGTCGAGCAAGAACGACTCTTCGAATCCGCCCATCATCGCATCTACGTTGTCGTACCACTTCACGGCATAAGGCACATGAGGCGGAATGATGAGCATGGTGTTCTTACGCAAGAGCAACGACTCACCCCCGGCTTCGGTCAGGACCTCGCCCTCGCTGAGGTAGAAGAAGGCATACGAGGTGCGCTGAGTGGATGGTATGGGGCGTGCCATGACTCGTCCCTGGGTGTTGAGTCGGCGTATCACGAACGGCTCCGACTGATGATGATGCGGGTTGTGCATCTGAGGATGTGACGGATGTTCCATTCCTTTACTTACTTTATCTTTACTTTCGCTCCGTTCATCTTATAGTCTATATTCGCCTGCCAATCGGGAAGTGCATCAAACCACGCACTGGCACTGTGGTAGCCGGCTGGTGCATCAAGATAAGTGAAGCGCTGAGTCGATGGACGATTGTCGGTTTTTTCCTTGTCGGCACAGAAGACTACATAGTATTTCAGTTCGGTCTGTCCCTTGGCACTGAGCAGGATGAGGTAGTTGAGGTCGGACTCTGTGACTGAATGTATGTATTGTTTCGGCACATACACAGCCAGTCCTACTGCTTCGGGCGGGAACTGCTCTTTCTTGCCCATCTCGGGATAGTCGCTGCCCCACGATGCTGCAAGTCCGTTGGCACGGACGAAGCCTTCGGGACTCGCACCTATCTTCTGCACACCTGTACAGAACACCTCGTCACCTAGCGGACGGTCGAACGTGATGCGCACTTCACACTCGCGACATCCAGCATAAAGTGTGTAGTATTGCCGCATGTTCAGGCCGTTCCACCCTATGTCCTTCACTTCTACGATTGTACGTATAGGCCCTGACGCCACGATGCGCTGGCCGCGAGTCTTGACCGGCTCGATGTTTGCAGGAGCCTTGCCGTTCCAACCTTTGAACGTGCCGCAGCCGACCGAGTTGCCTGCCCACAGCACGTCGTTGCCGTAGCCTTGCTTCATCTGCTCGGCAGTGGTGTAGAAGTGTGTGTCGGCCAGTTCAAGTTGTGGATGCTGCTTGCCGTATATGTCGATGTTCTGACGTGCATCGAAATAGACACGGAAGCCGCACCATGCGTTTTCGAATGCCGCTCCATGATGGTAGAGGTCGTTATACAGGTAGCTTTCGCCCGGAGCTTCTAGTGCTGTGATGAACGGATGAACTTCTTTCTTGTCGTCGAGCATCATGTCGGCATATACAAATAGCTTGTCGCCAGTTGTGGGTGCACCAAACTTCGTAAAGCCTTTATCGTCGGCATAGAAATCGATGGTGTATTCATTGCCCGATGGCACGAATACCAGTTCGTCGGCACGCTCATCGCCATCAAGGTCGTCGAGCTGACCGGCAACCATCAAGTCTTCATCCTGATACGTAATAGTGACTGAGCCGTCAGCTCCTTTCGTTTTCTTTGGCGGAGTAAAGAGTCCGACGTGTATTGTTGCCGACTTTACATCGAAGCCTAGTCCTTTAATATCGGACAAACGCAACACAACCGGCCCGCCGCCATGCGACGAGTCGATTGTGATTTCCTTCCTCAGCGTCTGGGCGTTAATGCCCAGTGTTGCCGCCATGAGTATGGATGTGAGTATCAGCCTCATTCTTCTACAGGTTCTGCTGTTTGAACTTCTTCTTTTTTCTTAGCCAGATATTCGGGCAGATTGAGTCCTGCCTGGTCGAAGAGTTCGTTGAGTGGAGGTACGCTCTTCATGAGTCCTGAGAGGAAGTTGGCAGTCGAGCCCTTTCCGTCGGCACCGTTTCCACTGTCCCAAACGGTTACGTGGTCGATGTTGATGCCCTTCACGGCCTCGACCTGAGTGCGGACGAGTTCAGGCAGCTTCTCGATGAGGAGCAGTTGGTAAGCCTTGTCGGCATCGCCACCGGCAGCCTGCACCATCTTGTCGTAACCGGCAGCTTGCTTGGTGAGTACTTCGAAGTAACCCTTTGCCTCGGCTTCCATCTTGGCGAATATAGCGTCGGCTTCACCTTTGGCCCTCACACGAATCTTTTCTGCTTCGGCCTCGGCTTCGATTATGCGGCGTTTCTTCTCAATCTCTTGTGCCACGAGCACGTTGGCTGTCTGTGTCGAGCGTTCACGTTCGGCACGTGCCTCTTCGGCATCTTTCTCGGCTGCATAGGCTTCTTGCAGTGCACGTGCTTGTGCCACCTTCTCTGCAGCACTTGCACGGCGTTGTGCCTCGGCCTCTGCCTCGCGACGTTCGGAGTCGGAGTTTGCTACTTCTATCTTTGCCTGGTTCTCACCCTTCACGGCTTGTGCGTTGGCTTCTGAGGTTCGGATACGGGTTTCGCGTTGTGCATCAG
>CAMHPM010000162.1 GCA_946187025.1 uncultured Prevotellaceae bacterium | reverse complement strand
GATGGATGTTTGGAAATGATGACTATTTTGAAGGGACAATAGTAAATGTCATTAAGGACGATACGATTACTTCGACGGCAACAGCAGGCGTGATGAACTACGCTAATGGAGATAGATTTGAAGGCAATGTATCTGCAAAAACAATAGGACCGTTTTTCATCGAAGGAACAACATATTTTGACGATGGTACCTCAATTAAAGGCAACTGGCTCAGTGACTACACCTTATCAGATTCTCAATGGGCAAAAATATATGAGCAGAATAATCCTTCAAGTGCCAGGCTCCTTGCCGAGAGACTTATGATAGATAATGAACGTCAAAAGAAACAGGCGGCATATAATGCACTGGTTGAGCAAGTGAAGGCTCTTGGTGAGACAAAATACCAAAAGGCCCTCAAGTTGTGGCGAAACAGATTTTTGAAAAGAATAGAAAACGAATGTTGGGTTTCCGGCTCATCAATAATGGGAAGTATTATGGTGGAGGGAGTTGTAGGAGAAGTTACCAACAAGATTAGCATAACCACATCATTAGCTCCTGTGATTCTCGAAGCCACACGCTACAGGCCTACGGCGCTGAAAACAATTATAGACGAAATGACAAAAGAGGTGGAGAAGGACGTAATACCACTGGCCCTGCCAATAGAACTCGAATTGGAAAAGCAACAGGAGGCTTTAGACAATACGCCCACCAGACGATAATCGCCAGAAAAAAGGAGACAAACTTCGTCGTTGTCTCCTTTTTTTATTAAGAACTTGGTGTCTTTCCCCCTTTGTCTTCGGACTTTTCCTTTTGTGCCTTTCGCGTGAGATTCTGAGAAGAGGGGATGTCTTACTCAAGCGGTATTTCGGGGTGCTGCACAGCCAGAGGGAGGTCTTTCTGTGAGAGGTAGAACATGTAGAGGATGGCGGGCTTCGTGCCTCTGTTTTCGCCGTGGTGTATGGTGTTGACCATTTCGACTACAGGCTCACCCTCGTGTACTGTCTTCATCTTTCCGTCCAGTCCGATGATGGTCAGTTCGCCCTGCACCAATATGCCGTAGTTCATCACTGGATGGTGGTGCCAACCCAGTTTCATGCCTGCAGGGAACACGTATCTCATGGTTACCAGTTCAGGACGTCCCTCGAGGTAGTCGGGCAGTTCAACGCCGTCCCAACTTTGGCTGGTGCGCAGCAGTTCGATTGACTGTACTTGCTGAGCGTTCTGGTCATCCTCCTGGGCATTGGCTTCACTACATGCTGTTGTCACAGTTATTGCGCCGCATGTGATTACAATGATGGCGGCGAGCATCCAAATGAGTTTCTTGTTCATGACTTTATATTTTTATGAATAATTAATAGCGGATGTAACTTCAGATCATCAAGTCCTCAGTTCCTCTATTATATGAATAGCTGATGCAAAGTTACGACTTTTTCTGCAATTAAAGGCTACCTGTTTTTACAAAATAAAATGAAGCAGGCGATAATTTCTTCATATACGCTTGAAACCACCTGTGGGCAGGGCAAAAAAAGACTGCGCACTCACAGGGCCGAGACTGCGCACTCGCAAGCCCGAGAGTGCGCACTCGCAGAAAGGTGCAATACCACCGGCTGTGACACATGCAGATGCTGGCTATGACACATGCGGATGCATCATCTGATGAATCGGGGGAAATCGTTCCAACGGAGTGGAACTTGTATAGAACATGTACTTGTCGCTAAATCTGTTTGTTGCTGTCGGCTTCTTCTTTTTTCTTTGCATCGCGACGTCGGTCGAGGCGTCGGAGGAAGTAGTTGAAGGCTTCGAGGGCTGCCAATACGAGGAGTGTGGAGATGACGGAAATGGCATACATGCCGGCTCCGCATCCAAGTCCGATGGCGGCCGTGACCCATATGCTGGCTGCTGTGGTGAGTCCGCGTACGGTGTTTTTCTGCAGCATGATGGCTCCGGCTCCGATGAATCCGATGCCGCTCACCACCTGTGCTGCTATGCGCGACACGTCGAGGCGGTGTTCGGGCGAGATGAGGCTGTCGCCAAATCCGTGTGCCGAGATTATCATGAAGAGTGCTGAACCCATCGACACAAGAAACAGGGTGCGGAACCCGGCGGCTTTGTCGCGATATTCGCGTTCGAGGCCGATGGCTCCGCCAAGGATGGCTGCTACGAAGATGCGCAGCATGTAATCGAGTGTGGCGCTGTCGATGTTCATGGTTTGTATATCAATACTGTGGCGTAGGCGCTGATGCCTTCTTCGCGTCCGGTAAATCCGAGGTGCTCGGTGGTTGTGGCTTTTATCGACACGGCATCGACATCAACCCCCATACAATCTGCCAGCACGGCTTGCATCTGTGGTATGTGTGGGTTGATTTTGGGACGCTCGGCACAGATGGTCGAGTCGATATTGCCGACTTGATAGCCTTTGGTGGCGATGAGTTCGACGGTGCGGCGCAGGAGTATCTTGGAGTCGATATTCTCGTATTCGTTGCCTGGGGTAGGGGGGAAGTGGTAGCCTATGTCGCGCATGTTGGCTGCTCCGAGCAGTGCATCGCAGATGGCGTGTATGAGCACGTCGGCATCGCTATGGCCGAGGAGCCCGAGCGTGTGTTCTATCTTTATGCCGCCCAGCCAGAGTTCGCGACCCGGAATCAACTGGTGGACATCAAAACCAAAACCTGTACGAAACATCTTGAGATTTACTATTTAACTTCGTTCGCTTTTGTCACGACTCGGCATAGCTGAAGTAAACTTCGCTCTGCACTCGCTGTTCCAAAAGGTTCCTATTTACCTCCTCTTCTTTCCAAGTATGTCGCCGATTCCGTCCATATCGAATGCGAGCGAGATGCGCAGTGTCTGGTCGAGTGGGTTACTCTGCGCAGCCGATATGATATATCCTGCATCGATCGAGAAGATGTTCATCTTGAATCCGGCTCCCAGGGTGTAGTATTTGCGGTTACCCTTGTTGGGATGCTCGTAGTGGTAGCCGGCGCGGAGGAAGAACTTGTTGTCGTAGGCATATTCCACACCCACGCTCCATTGTATCTCTTGCAACTCCTCCTTGCCGCCGCCCGGTGCGTCGTGGAACGACTTGAAGATGCCGGATATAGGCGACACGTTGTAGTAGCCTTGGTCCATGAGCCACGATGTATATCCAGAGAAGTCCTGGTCGTCGGCTCCTTTCTCTTCTACGTATTGTGCCATCGTAGGGCGTGTAGGGATGAGGAACTTGTTGGCATCGGCACTGATGCTGAAGGTGTTGTATTCGTCGATTGGCATAAGCAGCGATGCTCCGATCCTGAGGTTGGTAGGCAGGAACTCGCTGGTGTTGCCGTCGTCGAACGATATCTTGCTACCTACGTTGCTTATGTTGAGACCCCATCCGAGCTGACACTCGCGGTTGCCGAGGTTGATGTATCCGTTGTGATACATAGCGATGTCGGCAGCAAAGGCCGAGCCTGGCGATGTCTCGTCGTCCTGACGGAATCCCATGTCGCTGTAGATGTAGCGCAGGGCCACGCCGGCCGAGAAAGTCTCGGAGAGCATACGCGAGTAGGCTACATCGACTGCCATTTCGTAAGGTTTGATGATGTTATCCTCGTTGTAGTTGACCATCACCTCACCGAGCGAGAAATAGCGCAGCGAACCACTGATGGCATCGTAGTTGCCTATGCGGTAGTATCCGGTCACATTGGCCAGGTCGATGTCTTTGGTGATTTGACGGAGCCAAGGCGTGTAGTTGAGCGATATACCGCTGCGGCTTATAGTGAACGGATACTTAGCAGGATTCCAGAATTGCGAATTGACATCGGGATCGGTGGCTGCACCCACATCGCCCATGGCACCTGCCCGTGCATCGGGAGCAATTGCTAACGAGTTGACTCCGTAATATACGGGGTTGAGCTGGTCTTTCACATCTTGTGCACTGACGGCTATGCTGACGGCCGTCATGCTTATCATGATCAGTATTTTCTTCATTGCTTTATCTTTCGGTCTGTTTCTTCTATAAACGAGGGCAGTGCCTGCTTTATTGTGCCACGACGAGGAACTTTTTCTCATCGGTTGCCTTGGCTCCACCAGTCGATATCGTGGCGCGGCATATATAGATGCCTGGCTGCAGGTGGCCGGAGTTCTCGTTGAGGTTGACGGTATATGTGAAATAGTTTGACGGACTGATGCCCGAATTGGTGTGTCGCCACAGTTCACGCCCGCTTATGTCGTAGATGGTGACAAGGACTTGGAGCTCGGTCTGTGGGCGGTCGTTTTCGATGGTGAGCGTGAGCTCGTCGCGTACCGGACCGTTTATCTTCATGCTGAGAATGTTTGGCTGAAGTCCGTCGATGACGTCGAACGCAATTTCCATGGTCGATGGATTGCCGAGGCAGTCCCATGCACGGAAGAGAAGTGTGTGGTTGCCTGTAGCGAGTTCAGGCAGGCTGTATGCCACCGTGCCCTTGGTCCACGACCCCTGCTGATATTGCAGGTAGCTGTTGAGGTTGTAGGTCATCGACGGGTCGTTGTCGATGATGAGTGTTATGTCGTGACCCACTCCGCTGCCTGTGGCGTTGATGCCGTTAGGGTCTTCGATGGTGCCTACGAAATATGGTGTCTCGTGCATCGTGGTTGGTGAGGTGAGGCGCAGCACTCCGTCGCCAGCAATGCTGTCGGACGACTGCGATGCAAACAGCACTCCGTTGAGCGATACGCTGAGCACAGGACCATTGCTGTCGGTCGATATGTCGGGGTCGGTACCGCTGAAGACCAGGCTCTCGAAACTGCCGTTGGCCTCGATGGTGCGGTCGTTGTTTATGGCATAAAGGCTGATGAGGCCCGACTGGTCGGAGTAGTTGATGTCGAGCGGTACGGGGAACGAGAACGTGAACCGACCGTTACGAACAGAATCGGTACCTGCATACAGGGTCTTTGTGCGTGCG
>CAMHPM010000161.1 GCA_946187025.1 uncultured Prevotellaceae bacterium | reverse complement strand
TGCCGTATTGTCCCACCATTATAGTGTCAGCAAATGATTGTAGGATAGCGCCGAGCTGTCCTACAATCAATGGTATGGCAAGGATTACAAGCCTACGTCTCATACTTCTTTTATATGTGTAATGTCGTTTGTTATTTGCTGAGCAATGCGTTGGCCAGTGCTTGCAGGTCGTCGATTGTTTTTGCTTTTACTGTTGATTCGATGCTGACTATAGGTTCTACTATTGTAATATTCTTCATGCCTTGCAGCATCTCTTGCATTTTCTTGGCGGCTGCAGGTGCCCACGATCCGTTTTCCACGATTCCGACGGTCCGGTTTTGATATGCCTTGATGCTGAGGTGGTGCAGGAAATCGTGCATCACTGGCATCACGTCGGCATCGTATGTAGGAGCCATGACTACGAGGCGGTCGTAGCGGAAGGCATCTTCCACGGCTTCAGCCATGTCGTCGCGGCGCAGGTCGGCTATACTCACTTTCACGTCGCTCTGTTTCCTGAGCATGTCGGCCAGACAGTTTGCTGCCTTCTCGGTGTTGCCGTGGAGCGAGCAGTATGCAATGAATATGCCTTCCGACTCGGGCTGATATGCCGACCATGTGTTGTACAGGTTTATGAAATATGGCAGGTCGTCGTGCAATACCGGCCCGTGGAGCGGACAGATGGTCTCGATGTCGAGCTTTGCTGCTTTCTTCAGCAAGTTTTGTACCATCATGCCATATTTGCCGACAATGTTGAAGTAGTATCTGCGTGCCTCGCAGGCCCATTCGTGGGTGTCGCCCCAGATGCTGCCTATGCCTTTGCTGCCGTCGCTCGTGAGGCTCAGTGCCCCGAATTTGCCGAAGGCATCGGCCGAGAACAGAGTGTGTGTGGTCTGTTCGTAGGTCATCATCACTTCAGGCCAGTGTATCATTGGCGCCATGATGAATTGCAGGGTGTGTGTGCCCAGTGTGAGTGTGTCGCCTTCTTTCACCACCTTGGTGCGGCTGCTCAGGTCGGTCTCGAAGAAACGTCCCATCAGTGCCACTGCCTTTTGGGTGCATACGGCAGTCAGGGAAGGGTAGCGCTGCATAAGGCGCTCTATGTTTGATGCGTGGTCGGGCTCCATGTGGTGTACGATGAGGTAGGTTGGCGTCTGGCCGTTGAGTTCTGTCTCGAGACGTGCAAACCATTCGTCGGTCTTGCGCTCATCGACAGTGTCGAGTATTGCTATCTGTTCGTCGTGGATGATGTATGAGTTGTACGACACTCCTTCCTCGAGTGCGTATTGTCCTTCAAAGAGGTCGAGGGTGGTGTCGTCCACTCCGATGTAGTTGATTCCTGTTGCGATAGTGTTTTGTTGCATACTTATGATAATTAATAATGAATAATTAATAATTAATAATGAATAGCTGGTGTTACCAATTCGGATGGTACTCCCTCCATCTACAGTTCAATCAGTATTCTGGCGTTGATTTGCCGGCCGGTGAGGTAGTTCGGCACTGCAAATTGGTTGTTGGTGATGTCGGTCACCCAGTAGTAGGAGTTTACGTTGCTTACGTCGAGCACATTGAACACATCTACTCCCAGCCAGATGTTGCGCAGGTGGTGGCGGCGGGCGTATGTCTGTCCTGAGTCGCTGCCCATCAGTCGGTACGACAATCCGAGATCGACACGCTTATAGCTTCTCATGCGGAACACCTGTCGTTCACGACCTGTGTGTGGCGGGCCGAATGGCAGGCCGGTGGCATAGTGTCCTTTCATCGTCATCTTCCAGCGGTCGGTGCCGGGGAAGTAGTCGGAGAACATGACATTGCAGTTGAGCAGTTGGTCGGTTGGTCGTGGTATGGTGCGCCCGTGTATCTTTTCCTTGGTCTGCATGATGCCGATGCTGACCCACGAGTCGGTCTTCGGTACGAACTCGCCATATACCTTGAGGTCGAGTCCGAGGGCGTATCCGCTTGCTATGTTTTGTCCGTAATATGACAGCCGCACGTTATCTACGTTGTATGGGTTGAGGTTGGACAGGGCCTTGTAGTATGTCTCGGCTGTGGCTATGAACGGGCGTCCGCCTATGCGGAACTTGTAGTCGGCACCGAGGAGGAAGTGTATCGAACGTTGTGACTTGATGTCGGAATTGAGTGTCACTGTGGCGTTTCCGTTGATCAGGGTTGTGTCTTTCAGTTCCTTGTAGAACGGTGCCTGATAATATACTCCGGTTGAGAAACGGAACAGCCACTGGTCGTTTTTCTTTGGTATGAACGACACGGTGGCTCGTGGCGACACTATCGTCTCGCGGTTGTAGCTCCAGTGTGCCAGCCTGATGCCGTAGTTCAACACCAGTTCGCCTTCGGGATATTGCTTGTACCACTTGTCCTGCACGTATGCTTCCCATCGGTTTGAACGTATGCTTTGGCCCGAACTGAGGCTGTAGATGAGGTCGAGCCGTGGTGGATTGTGAGGCAGCGAGTATCCGGCCGAGTCGCGCATCTCCCATTCGCGCATTGTCTCGTCGATATGTTCGTTTTTCGTCAGCAGTCCGTAGCGTATTTCGTGGTTGGCCAGGCGGCTCATGCCGCTGATGCCCACCGAGCGTACCGTGGCGGTGAGGTGGTTGCGGGCGTGTTCTTTGTATGTACCTATGGCGTAGTCTTCGCTGTCGAGCCAGTACTGGCCTTGTATGTCGTAGGTCTCGCTTTCCTTGGTCTGGAATGCGGAGTAGGTCAATGCCAGTTCGTGGTTTGCGTTGAACCGGTGTTTCAGCGAGAATGCTCCGAACAATGTGTGGAACTTGTCTTTCTCCCAGCCGTCGAAATACACGCGGAATTCGTGGGCGTCTTCCGATGTTCCGAATTTTGTGTTGCGATCCTTGGGTGTGAAGTTGTAGTCGTTGTTTGCGATGTTTCCAATGAAGTCGAGTGTCCAGCGGCTCGTAGGGCTCCAGCTTATATATGTCTGATAGTCAAAGTCGCGCGGGTCGTATTCACCGTGGGTGTCGGTTGTGCCTAGCAGATTCTTCGTCGTCTTGTAGCGCACGCCGTGGGTCATCGAGAATCGTCCTTCCTTTCCGTAGCCGATGTATCCTGCTGCTCCCAGCATCGATGCCGATGCCGCTGCTTCCAGCGTGGTAGGGCGTTTGTAGGTTATGTCGAGCACACTGGCCATCTTGTCGCCGTAGCGGGCTTCGAATCCGCCGGCCGAAAACTGCACACGCTCTACGAGGTCGGGATTGATTACCGACAGTCCCTCCTGCTGGCCGCTCCTCACGAGCAACGGGCGATACACCTCGGTGCCGTTGATATACACCGAATTTTCGTCGAACGAGCCGCCGCGCACATTGTACTGGTTAGACAACTCGTTGTGAGTGCTCACACCCGCCTGTGTCGCTATAATCTGCTCGATGCCGGTGCCCGATGCGTTGCCCAGATGGCGTGTGTCGCTCAGGTTGATGTCGGTCATTGTACCCGTCTGCTGCCTTATTTCGTTCACCTCAACTTGTCCCAGCTCGTAGCCTATGTGTGGCATCATCACGTCGAGCCTCACAGTGTCGGTGGGGTTCTTCAGGGTGCGTCGGCGAGTCTCGTATCCAAGCATGTGGAACACCACGGTTATCGAGTCGGCCGACTTGCATGTCAGGCTGTAGTGTCCTTTCAGGTCGCTGTGAGCTGTTGCCAAGGCTGTGCCCTCAACATGTACAGTGGCCAGTTCAACCGGACGGCGTTCGTCGTCGATGATGGTGCCATGAATCGTCACATTCTGACTGCGGGCCGTAATGCACACCACCGTCAATACACACCATGCCATTATGCGGGCGAGGACTTCATGCCCCATGCCGCATGTCTGTGGATTTGTATGTCGTGATATATATGTCATTTGCCTTATACATTATTCTGTATAAACGGAATGTGTGTGCCGTTTATTGCCTGCCTGCCATTACAATGTGGCTGCTTCAGCCTGCAAAGTTACGCTTTTTTTGTCTATTAACCACCCATGCACCCCATGAATTTTCAGATACGTCTGTGTTTTTATAAAAATGAGTGCGCACTCTCGGGGCTGAGAGTGCGCAGTCTCGGGCCTGCGAGTGCGCACTCATGAGGTCGCGAGTGCGCACTCGTAATCAGCACCACTCTTGCATGGGCAAACGAAGTGGCTCGTATGACCGGCTGGTAAACGTGCTGCGATTCGTAATATTGACGCATAATGTTTGGCTGTATTGCGATTTATTTGTATCTTTGCCGGCGAAAAGACATAACGACAAACAGACTATGAAAACAAAAACCATCGCTATAGCCATGATGATGACAACTGTGCTGACCGCACTAAATTGCAGGGCACAGATTTTGTATGCCGATTTTTCCGACCCCGATGTGTGTGAAGGAACTGAGGGCGACTACTGGCTGACTGCCAGCAGTTTCCAATGCTCGCCCGGACTGCCCGTATTGCATAGCACCGACCTCGAACGTTGGACTCTGGTCAGTTATGCCTTACCCCGCCTCAAGCCATACGAGCACTACGACACCTTGCACCACGGATGCGGAGTGTGGGCACCAAGCATACGCCGGCATGGCGACACCTATTATATATATTATGGAGACCCCGACTATGGAGTGTATATGGTGAAAACACAGAATCCGACCGGAAGGTGGGACGAGCCGGTGCTGGTGTTGCCGGGTAAGGGAGTAATCGACACTTGTCCGCTATGGGACGACGACGGCCGCGTGTATCTTGTAAATGCATGGGCCAACAGCCGTTGCGGCTTTAACAGTGTACTCACTGTGCGTGAACTGTCGGCCGACGGCACCAGGGCGATAGGTCAGCCCGTGATGGTGTACGACGGACAGCCAGATGGCAATCACACCATCGAAGGGCCGAAGCTGTATAAGAAAGACGGATACTACTACATGATGCTAGCCGAAGGCGGCACGGAACATGGT
>CAMHPM010000160.1 GCA_946187025.1 uncultured Prevotellaceae bacterium | reverse complement strand
TTGCTTTCTTGCTTCTTGCTTTGCTATCTCTTTCGCCCTATCCCCATTTCTCTTTCCTGCGCACTCGCAAATTAAATGTTCGAATAAATTCAGACTTTTTCTTGCCATGGCAATGATTATGCAAGCTTCTTCCCCCCATTATTCATCAGTTTTTTATTAAACACACACAGATTATCAACGGAATAAAAGCAATAAAAGACTGATGGATGCTAAACCTATCCGCCATACTTTTTCTTTCAATTCACTAGCTACCAGATGCTTTTAGCTGACGGATGGATTATGATTGATGACGAATGACGGATGATGACGGATGACCTTTCAGAATGACGTAGATGATGACTGGTGCTCCCATGACGGGGGTGACGGCATTGAGGGGTATGATGCCAATTTGTCCGGGTATCATGCATATGATGTTGCAAAGCAGGGCGGTGGCTGCACCGGTCAGTATGGTGACAGGCATAAGGTGGTTGTGGTTTTCAGTGCCGAGCATCAGGCGCGCGATGTGTGGCACAGTGAGTCCTATGAAGGCTATGGGACCACAGAAGGCGGTGGTGACTGCAGTGAGCAGACCGGTGACCAGTAGCAGGTGATTGCGTGTGTGGGTGATGTTGATGCCGAGACTTTCGGCGTACCAAGTGCCGAGCAACATGGCATTGAGCGGCTTGATGAGCAGGAGCGATGCTATGAGGCCCACGATGGTGATGGATGCAAAGAGCGGCATCTGATCCATCGATACGCCTCCGAAATTACCCATTCCCCATATCATGTACGACTGAACGCCTTGTTCTGTGGCAAAGAAGTTGAGCAGTGATATGGCCGACGACGATATGTAGCCGATCATGATACCGATGATAAGCAACATTACGTTGTCCTTGACCATGAGCGAGAAAAGCAGGATGAGCATCATGACACTCATGGCTCCGACGAATGCTGCCGCAAGTACGGCCACGAAACCAGTGAGCGATATGGTGCCGGCTGTGATGCTTCCGCCCATGAGGAGCATGACTAAAGCCACTCCGAGCGATGCTCCGCTGTTGATACCGAACACGCTGGGACCTGCCAGCGGATTGCGGAATGCGGTTTGCAGCATCAATCCGCATACTGCCAACGAGGCACCGCTGAGCATGGCGGTCAGTGCACTGGGCAGGCGGCTTTGCAACACTATGTATATCCACGACTGACGAATGGCGGGGTCGGTCTCGAGGTCGGCCGTGGATGTAAATAGTATCTTGCCTACCACATCGATAGGTATCTGCACCGCACCTACAAGCAGGCTCAGCGCAAAGAGCAGGACGATGAGCAGAATCGTCGAGATGATGATGAGTGTAGGATGAACTTTATGCATCTGGATGGTCTAATTCCCCTCCTTCATCCCCCTCGCACTCCCCAAAGGGGAGAGTGAGGGGCTGGGGGAGGTTTTTATTTTCTGAAAATATTTAGGAACCCCGAGGTTGAGGTCGGGATGAGTGATTGTGATGAAGTCGCGGAGGAGCAAGTGCGGATGGAAGGGTGTTTCCTCGTAGAACTCGCTCGTGGCGGTATTGCAACCATATACCCGGCCTGTGCTGAATGCCTTGAACTGACTGTATCCTGCGTTTTCGCTCAACAGCGATTCAAGAGTGATGGGCTGAGGTGCATTGTAGCGGAACATCCATATATCTGCGTTGCCTGCTGCTTCGAGTACACTCTCGAATGGCAGAGGCAGGCTGCCGCTGTGGTCATCGTCGTGCCAGGGATAATCGGTCGATGAATCGGCAATGAGACGTCCGATGGTGCTGCTGCCACCTGGCACATACCACACGGCTCCCGTCTGCTTGTCCATCAACACCGAATGGCGCGTGTCGGAACTTGCGGCCATCGACTGCAGCCGTTGATACTCGCTTTCCACGTTGCAGAATATGCTGTCGGCTTTGTCTTCACATCCGAAGAGCATGCCATAGAAGCGCATCCATTCGGCACGACCCAGTGCCGAGGTTTCCATATAGTCGGCAGTTTCGACGATGGGTATCCCGAGGTCGGCCATCTTGCCATATCCGCCGTTGTTCTGGAATGGTGAGAGGAAGATGGCATCGGGTTCGATGTCGATGATGGTTTCTACCGTTGGTGCCATACCGCTGCCGCAGTCGGCCATGGTGCCATCATCCAAGCGCGAGTGGATGTAGGGAATGTGTATGTAGTGAGGTTCACAAACTCCTGCTATGTTGGCTCCACATCCCATGTCGATGATGAGGGCGCAATGCACGCTGGTTGCCACCACAGCCCTGCGTAGCGGGGTGCGTACCACAGTTGCATCGGCAGGCAAGTTGGCCGGCAACGGTTGGTCGGCAGGCACAAGTGCATAGGTGTGGAGGGTCTTACCGCTGTTCCAGGGGTCGGCAAGTTTGACTATCGTGTGGGCGGCATGTCGCACAATGGTGAGCCGCGTTGCATAACGCAGTTGCAAGGTGTCGCCCTCGGTCGATATAGAATCGCCCTGCGCCTGCCGATATTGACAGGCACAGAGCAACAGTATCGATGCGAACATCAGTAGTTTCTTCATAGCGGAGCTTATGGCTGATTAGTTGAAGAACACAATCTTGCGTGGGTTGATACCTGTAGAGGCAATTTTGCCCACGTAGCTACCGTCGGCCTTGAAGTGGTAAACCTCGCCGTTGGTGGTGAAGTTGGTGGTCATGATGTAGAGGTCGCCAGTGTAGGGGTTGACGTTCATGCCGTAAACCGACTTCGAGCGAAGCTCCTCAGGTATATTACTCATCTCGATGGATGCTTCGGTGTTGGTGTCGTAGATGTAGAAGGTGGTTGTTGTCTCGTATGTGCTCCAGTTGGTTGCTGAATATGCATAGTAGAGTTTGCTGCCGAAGCTTGTCCAAGCCGATGCATTGCCCAGGGTGTTGAATGTGCCATCTTTCACATTGAGTTCGCCCCATGGATAGTCATAGTAGGCACCATAGCCCTGAACGAAGATATGGCCGTTCACCTCGATGATGCGGTCGGGGTTGACCATCACTTTATGACATATAGTATCTGAGAATGTTTTAGTTTCGATAGCAGCCACGCGCTGGTCTTTACCCCAACCCGAGCATGTGCAATAGAGCGAATCACCACTCACGATTATGTATTCTGGGTTTGCACCTACCGGTACACTACCTACAACCTCCATCTTCTCGGTGTCGATCTTAGCCACGAAACCGCCGTAGCATGTAACGTAGAGGTAGTTGCCCACTTCCACTCCGTAGCGTGGGTCGCCCAGTTCGGCAGGTATGCTCATGTAGGCAATACGAACTCCTGCAGAGTTGAGTTTGTAGATTACCTTTGAGCTCGACATGATGACAAAGATGTTGCCACTCTTGCTCACGATGATGTCCTGACCCACATCGCCCATTGCGATGCTGTTTTGTGTCATGAACAGGTCGTCATTGTAGGTTGTGTCGGCCTTCCAGTCGAAATAGGTGATGCCTGCATTGTTTTTACTCATGGAACCTTCGTTGAGGATGAAGGCACGGGTGTTAGTCATTTGGATTTTTGAGCCGGCTTTGTTCCACCATGCTTCATCGTCATCATCGCTACAAGAAGCGAATCCTGCGCAAAGAGCTATCATGCTCAGTGCTGCAATCATTAGTTTGCTTGATTTCATTTTTGCTTGATTTTTATTTGGTTGGTTAAAAAATGCTTTTTGTTTGAGTTTAAGGACCTTAATGTAGGACTCACAGCCTCAGGGTTGCTGCCATGGTGAAAGAACGGCCAGGCATGGGATAGTACTGAATGATGTCGTACTGCCGGTTGGTGAGGTTGTTGATGGTTGCCTGCAGTCCTATGGTTGAATGGCGCAGACGAAAGTCGCGCGAGAGCGACAGCGTGTGTTCGTCGTATGCCTTCAGTTCATATTGCTTTATTGTCTGCGAACTGCTCCACCGACGACCTTGCATCACGATGCTGTAGCCTACGTTCACCCACGGGGTGCGCAGTATGGCAGCGATGTTGCCGCTGTGGCGCGGGGTATAGGGCAGTTGGTTGTTGTAGGTTGCAGAACGTGGGTCGCGGTCGATGGCTCGCTGCATGGTGTAGGCAGCAGTCAGTGTGAGGCTCGTCTCGCTCATGCGGGCAGTGGCAGGCATGAGCGGAGTCTCGGCAGCAAGGGTGATGTCGATGCCATGGATGCGCACCTTGCCATAGTTGGCCATTTTCCACACATAGGTCGTAGGGAAGGCTACAATCTTGTCGGTCACGTTGTTGAGGTAGGCATCGGCTGTGATGTTCAGGTGACGAACGACATGTGGCAGGTGTCCGCTCCAACTGAGGCCGGCACCCCATTCGTGTGCGTTTTCTGGTCGTAGGCCTGTGTTACCCATACGTATGTAGTAGAGGTCGTTGAATGTTGGCATGCGGAATGTGGACTTATACATCAACCTGAGATATAGTGGACATGTGTCGATGATTCGCATCGATGCAGCCACCGATGGCGAGATCCGATGACGGTCGGCTGGCTGGCTGCCTGCCTTCACATGCTCGGTGGCGTATGTGCCCACCACATCGGCATTGATGGTGAATCGACCGTGTGAATATCGTGCAGCAATGGCGGTGAGCGATGTGGTGCGACGTGGATATGGCGGGTCGGTCAGGTTGTCGCTTATCGTTATGTTGCTGCGCAGGTTGCCTATAGCTACGTCTTCGGCCAGCGAGAACTGGAGGTTGTGCATTGGTTGCCATCCCAGTGTGGCCGAGAGGTAGTATTCGTTCTGGCGTGCCACGTCGGTACGTCGTCCGCCCTCGTATTTCACGTCGGTGTCTTCGTATCGGTTCCATGCGTGCGAGTATTTCAGTCGGGATTGCAGGCTCAGCCATTTATTGATTTGGCGGGTATATACGGCCTGGGCAAAGAAGTCTTCATCCCACATGCGTTCGGTGCTACGG
>CAMHPM010000159.1 GCA_946187025.1 uncultured Prevotellaceae bacterium | reverse complement strand
GAGCGTCAACTTAATGTGACCCAGCTTGATGTGTTCTCACGACTGATGATGGACCGCATCATCTTCCTCGGAACCGAAATCAACGACTATACAGCCAATGTGCTGCAGGCTCAGATGCTATACCTCGATTCGGTTGATTCGGGTAAGGATATAAGTGTTTACATCAACTCGCCAGGTGGAAGCGTGTATGCCGGACTCGGCATCTACGACACCATGCAATTCATCAACTCAGATGTCCAGACAATATGCACAGGTATGGCTGCATCAATGGCTGCCGTACTGCTTGTGGCAGGTAAGGAAGGCAAACGCAGCGCATTGCCACATAGCCGCATCATGATACACCAACCTATGGGTGGAGCACAAGGCCAGGCCAGCGACATAGAGATAACTGCACGTGAGATACAGAAACTGAAAAACGAACTCTACACAATCATAGCCAACCACTCGCACCAACCATTCGACAAAGTGTGGGCCGACTCCGACCGCGACTACTGGATGACTGCCGCCGAGGCACGCGACTACGGAATGATTGACCAAGTATTAGCACGCAAACAATAGCGATGGAAAGAGGAAAGAAATGCTCATTTTGCGGACGTAGCGACAAGGAAGTAGGGCTGTTGATATCGGGTGTAAGCGGCTACATCTGCGACGAATGTGCAGGCGAAGCCTTTCGTGTGGTGCAGGAACACAAGAAGTCAACCACCACCTTCGACAGAAAAGACCTGCCTAAACCTCACGAGATAAAAGCATACCTCGACCAGTATGTGATAGGTCAGGAAGATGCCAAGGTTGCAATGTCTGTAGCTGTCTATAACCACTACAAGCGTCTGCAACACGAAACATCACGAGCCGAAAACGATGTCGAGATAGAAAAGTCGAACATCATAATGGTCGGAAGTACCGGAACGGGTAAGACACTCATGGCGCGTACCATTGCCAAGATGCTTGTAGTGCCGTTCACCATCGTGGATGCCACCGTACTGACCGAGGCTGGATATGTAGGCGAAGACGTGGAAAGCCTGCTCTCACGTCTGCTTCAGGAAGCCAACTACGATGTGAGAGCTGCCGAGCGAGGCATCGTCTTCATCGACGAAATCGACAAGATTGCACGTAAGAGCGACAACCCTTCAATCACTCGCGACGTGAGTGGTGAAGGTGTGCAGCAGGGCCTGCTCAAGTTGCTCGAGGGATCAAAGGTGAATGTGCCGCCATACGGAGGACGTAAACACCCGGAGCAACAATTCATAGAGGTGGATACACGAAACATATTGTTCATCTGTGGAGGAGCATTCGATGGCATAGAAAGCAGGATTGCACAACGTCTGAATACTCACGTGGTTGGATATGGAGCGGTGGAACATACGGCAAAGATCGACAAAAACAACCTCATGCAATACATCGCACCGATGGATTTGAAGTCGTTCGGACTCATACCTGAGATTATAGGCCGATTACCGATACTGACACACCTCGAACCACTCGACCGTGATGCGCTGCGGCGGATACTGACCGAGCCTAAGAACTCGATTATAAAACAGTATGTCCGTCTGTTTGAACTCGATGGAATCAGTCTCAGCTTTGCACCCGAAGTGCTCGATTATGTAGTCGATAAGGCTATAGAGTTCCGACTTGGAGCACGCGGACTTCGCTCCATCGTCGAGGCCATCATGATGGAAAAAATGTATGATTCGCCATCGAGTGGCGTGAAAGAACTGTGCATCGACCTCGACTATGCGAAACAACGGATAGAAAAGGCAGGTGGGCAGATTATGAACAGCGGTGCCTGATGGCATCAGCAAGGATTGTAAACTACAAGAACTGGATGAACCGCTCATGAAGTTTTTGTCATTCTGAGAGGTGAATAATTGTTTTTGAACACGAAAAGCTTAGATATATGGCTAAAAAAGACACATTACGAGACAGTCTGAAATACTACTTTGGATTCGACACCTTCAAAGGAGATCAAGAAGCTATCATACGTAACCTGTTGAACAAACAAGATACGTTCGTACTGATGCCTACAGGTGGCGGAAAATCATTGTGTTACCAGCTGCCGGCGCTACTTATGGAGGGAACGGCAATTGTCATTTCTCCGCTCATTGCTTTGATGAAAAATCAGGTAGATGCCATCAAGCATATAAGCGAAGACGATAATGTTGCCCATTTTATAAATTCATCGCTCAATAAGGCAAGCATCACCCAGGTGAAAGAAGACATCAAGGCAGGGCATACGAAACTGCTGTATGTGGCTCCCGAGTCGCTCACGAAGACTGAATACGTGGAGTTCTTGAAAAGCGTCAAGATTTCCTTCTATGCCATTGACGAGGCTCACTGTATATCGGAGTGGGGACATGACTTCCGTCCTGAATACCGGCGCATCCGCCCAATCATAAACGAGATAGGACCGGCACCGGTAATTGCACTCACCGCGACAGCTACCGACAAGGTGCGTATTGATATCAAGAAAAACCTCAACATACTTGATGCCAAGGAGTTCAAGTCGTCGTTTAACCGACCTAATCTTTACTACGAAGTACGTCCAAAGACAAAAGATGTAGATAAGGATATCACTAAATACATAAAGACACATGCCGGACAAAGCGGCATCATTTATTGTCTCAGCCGCAAGAAAGTGGAAGAACTCGCCGAGGTGTTGAAGACCAACGACATAAAGGCTGCAGCCTATCATGCTGGCATGGATTCTGCAGTACGCAGCGCCACCCAGGACGATTTCATCATGGAACGCATTGATGTCATCGTTGCCACCATAGCCTTCGGAATGGGAATAGATAAGCCCGATGTGCGTTTTGTGATACACTATGACATTCCAAAGAGCCTTGAAGGGTATTATCAGGAGACAGGACGTGCCGGACGTGATGGCGGTGAAGGCCGGTGCATCGCGTTCTACAGCCGTAAAGACTTGCAGAAACTCGAAAAGTTTATGGAAGGCAAGCCTGTGGCAGAGCAAGACATAGGTCGGCAATTGCTGAAGGAGACAGCCAACTACTGCGAGTCGTCGGTATGCCGCCGACGCATGTTGTTGCATTACTTCGGCGAAGAATATAAGCCTGATAACTGCGAAAATTGCGACAACTGTCTGCATCCGAAGACTCCTGTCGATGCTACACAGCAATTGCAACTGGCTCTGAAGGTGATACAGGCCATAAAAGAGAACTTCAAGTCGGAATACGTAATCGATGTGTTGTGTGGGCACGATACCGATATGGTGGTTGCACATAAGCACAACCAGTTGCCGCTTTTCGGTAAGGGTGCTGACAATACACCGGAATTCTGGAATGCTACACTTAACCAAGCTATGATTGAGGGCTATATCCAGAAGGATGTAGATAACTATGGGTTGCTGAAACTTAAGCCTGCCGGAAAGAAATTCATTAAGGCGCCTGTTCCGTTCACTATCGTTGAGGACATCACATTCTCTGACGATAGCTACGAAGAGGACAATTCACACAGCGGAGCACTCGATGAGACCCTGCACTCCATGTTGCTCGATTTGCGTAAACGGTTGTCGATAAAGTACGATGTGCCACCTTACATCATATTCCAGGATCCGTCGATCAACGCTATGACTACGTTCTATCCCATCACGCTCGAGGAGTTGCAGAACATACCAGGCGTAGGTGCGGGCAAGGCAAAACGCTACGGACAGCAGTTTGTCGACCTCATCCGCAAGCACTGTGAGGAGAACCACATAGAGCGACCGGAGGACATGCGTGTGCGCACCGTGGCCAACAAGTCGCTGACCAAAATCAGTATCATTCGGAGCATCGACCGCGGAGTGATTCTCGACGACATAGCGATGGCCAAGGGCCTCGACTTCGATGAGTTGCTCTCCGAGATGGAGTCGATTGTATATAGTGGTACGAAACTCAATATCGACTATTTCATCGACGAGGAAATCGATGAAGACAAGGTGGAGGAAATCTACGACTACTTCCGCGGAAGCGACACCGACGACCTCGATACCGCGATGCGCAACCTCTCGGACGATATATCGGAAGAGGAAGTTCGCCTTGTGAGGATTAAGTTCATTTCCGAACTTGCCAACTAATACCATCCTCCCCGACCTCTTTTTTGGGGGTAGGGGAGGATGTTTTTTGTTATTTATAACTTATTTCATGCTTACTTGTTATTTTTTTCGTTTTATGACTTAACAATTCCCATACTTTGTTGTATTACTTATATAACTTATTTCAGTTTCACAGATTAAAATCATTCAGAACTTAAGTAAAAGATGTTATGAAGCAAAAGATTCTATTCCTAATGATAGCCATGCTCCCTGTCATGACAGCATGGGCTGATGTTGGCGATGTGTTCACCGCTTATGGCTTTAAGTTTAAAGTCACGAGTGAAAGTCCGAAGACAGTCGAACTTACTCTTTTTGACCGTGTAAGGCCTTCGGGCACGTTGGTCATTCCCGCCACGGTTAACGGCTATTCAGTGACATCAATCGGCGAAAATGCGTTTCGTGCCTGCAGAGACTTGACCTCGGTCGGTATCCCAGTCAGCGTGACTTCCATTGGCAATTATGCATTCTGCTATTGCGCAGGCATTACCTCGCTCACGATTCCTCATAGTGTGTCACAAATCGGTGATTTCGCGTTTTTTAACTGCAACGGTCTGACCTCTGTTATCATCCCTGATGGTGTGAAAAGCCTCGGGACAGGAGCCTTTTCGGCCTGCTTGGGCCTGAAATCTATTTCTATTCCACCCAGTGTGGTTAGTATTGGTTGGAATGCATTCAGTGACTGTCGTAGTTTAGTGTCGGTCAACATCCCCGAGGGCGTGACTTCCCTCTTTCAGACATTTTTGAGCTGCTCCAGTTTGGAATCCATCAACGTGGCAGAAGGAAATGAACATTACAAAAGTGTGGATGGTGTGTTGTTCGACAAAAAC
>CAMHPM010000158.1 GCA_946187025.1 uncultured Prevotellaceae bacterium | reverse complement strand
GACAAGATAGGAATGCTCAACCAGATAACCCAAGTGATATCGCAAACGCTTAACGTGAATATCCGCAGGCTGGAAATAGAAGCACGTGACGGCATCTTCGAAGGTCAGATCATATTATATGTGCACAATACATCAGATGTTCAAACCATAGTGAAGGACCTAAAGAAGATACCAAACATCAAGCAAGTGATGCGTGTTTGATGTATATTCGCACAAACGTAGATGTATATTCGCGCAAACGTAGATGTATATTCGCGCAAGCGTAGATGTATATTCGCACAACCGTAGATGTATATTCGCACAACCGTAGATGTATATTCGCACAAACGTAGATGTATATTCGCGCAAGCGTAGATGTATATTTGCGCAAGCGTAGATGTATATTCGTGAATATGTATGAGATGGAGTTTATATGCGTTTTGCCTTAATCTTGTTGAGCAAAACGATGAGTGTGCTGCCAAGAATTCCCGAGCATAGAGATCCTGCTAATACTGCAATCTTGCCACTTGCACGCAGGTGTTCTGTTATTTCCGGAGCATTTTCGCCAAATGAGAGTGTATCGACAAATATGCTCATGGTGAAACCGATGCCTCCGAGACATGCTACGGCAAACAGCATTGGCCATGTGCTGCCACTTGGCTTTTCTCCTACTTTGCCTTTTATTGCAAGCATACTTGCAAGCGTGATGCCCAAAGGCTTACCTAACAGGAGACCGAAGAATATGCCCATGCTTACGCTGCCGAGCTCTGGAGTGTACTGGAATATGTTGAAATAGCTGACATCAGGTATCTCGACACCGGCATTTGCAAGTGCGAATATCGGCATGATAAGAAAATTGACCCAGTGGTTGAGGGCATGTTCAAGGCGATAGGAGAGTCCCATGCAGTTGGTTGCGATGTGGCTCATGCGGCGCAGACAATGGCGCTGCATATCGTTGGGGAATTCATCTTCTATTTTGTCGTCGTCGAGGTCGTTGTATTGTTTCAGTCGACGGATGTATTCACGGTTTTTGCGCTCAAGATATGCGCGGCTGTACCGCCCTTCCATCGGGATGAGGAATGCCATTACTACACCCGACATTGTGGCATGTACACCTGCATAGTAAAACAGGAACCATACAGCTATGGCAGGTATGAGGTAGTACATAGGACGTTTCTCGCCTTGTTGGTTCATCAGGTAAATGATGATGACTAAGACGAGGGCAATGCCAAGCAGCAAGAAGTTGATACTTCCGCCATAGAATAGTGCGACCACGATTATTGCTCCGAGGTCGTCGGCTATGGCAAGTGCGGTGAGAAATATCTTAAGTGACACTGGCACTTTATTCCCGAGAATCGACATAATGCCTATGGCAAAAGCTATATCGGTGGCGGTGGGTATTCCCCATCCGGTGGATGCTTCGGTGCCGTGGTTGATGGTTGCGTAAATTAATGCAGGGAATAGCATTCCGCCGGCTGCTGCCACTACTGGAAGCATTGCTTTCTTTGGTGACGACAGCTCGCCGTTCACGACCTCACGTTTTATCTCAAGTCCAACGGTGAAGAAGAATATGACCATGAGAATGTCGTTGATGAATTTCTCTACGGTCATGCCGTCGGGGAAGAGCCAGTCGATGGCGCGTGTGCCGTCGGCTCTTAACGGACTTTGAATGTGTATGGAGAGGTCGGTGTCGAGTATGCTTGTATAGAGTTCGCGGGTGAATGGCAGGTTGGCTAGCAGCATTGCAACAATGACGGATACGAGCAACACCACTCCCGAAGCCCATGGTTGGCTTAGGAATGACTTTTGTGTTGCATTGAGGGCGCGTACGTTTTTCGCCCATTTGTAGGTCGGTATCAGTTGCATGTTCTGTTGTCTTTTATATGCTGGTGCTGCCGGTATGCTTAGGTTTAACCCCTGTTTAATCTGTATTTAACCAGTGTTCAACCCGCTTTTAACCAGTGTTCAACCCGCTTTAACTTGTGTAGTATCGTTATGACTAATATGTTCTTTGGGGTTGATATACGTTTATTTGAGCTCTGTCAGCATGTATCGTTTTGGGGATATGCCTGCTGTGCGTTTGAAGAAACGTCCGAAGAAGCTTTGGCTTGGGAAGTTGAGCATTACGCTTACTTCTTGTATCTTGCAGTGTTTTTCCTTCATGAGCTGCTTGGCAAGTGTCACTACATACTCTGCAATCCATGTGCTTGCGTTTTTGCCGCTGTAGGTGTTGGTGATGGTTGAGAGGTATTTTGGTGTGATGTCGAGCTGTTTGGCGTAGAATTGTACTTCGCGTTCTTTGCTTGCATATTGGTTGAGCAGTTCGATGAATTGCCGGAAAAGGTTTTCCTGGCGGGAGATGGCATCGCCTTTGATTTCGGAATCTATTTCGAAGAGGTTGGTTATGAATATGCGCAGGATGTTGTTGTAACTGCGTACAAATATGTCGCGGTGTTTGAATTCGCGGGTGTTGATGCCTTCTGCAAGTTCGTCGTAATGTGTCTTGAGGTAGTTGTACTCTTGGTCATTGAGTTTTTTGTAATATACGTTTTCGGCCGATACTCGGTCGTCGTACATGTAGAGGTCGTTTACGCTCATTGTACGTGCAATTTTTCCGAATCGGTAGAGGAGGAATTGTGTCTCCATCGATTTGATCATGATTCGCATGACTGAAAATGCTGGAATGTATATGCAGGAGCGTGTGCTGAGTGTTATCTCTTTGTTGTTGACTTGCATTTTGAGGTTTCCATGCATCAGTATGAGTAGTAGATAGTCTTGCAGATGGTATGTTTTGCCTAAATTGTAGAGCGACGTGATGTCTGTACGGTGTGTCTGGCTGTCATACAGGATGATAGTGTCTTCGAAGTTGGCTGTGCTTTTGGCTACAGACTTTGCTCTGTCTATAGTGTCTTCTATGTATCTGTTTGTATTTCGTGTCATATTGTTCCCTTTCCTGTTATTTTGATAGTTTCTTACTTGTGGTGCTTACGTATTTGCGTGGAGAGCAGCCTACAATTCGCTTGAAGTATCGTCCGAAGAAGCTTTGGCTTGCGAAGTTGAACATGTCGCTTACTTCTTTGATGTTGTGGCGGTTGTTGTAGAGCACTATCTTTATTCGCATCACTACGTATTCGTCGATTACTCTGCTCGCTGTTTTTCCGGTGTATCTCACGGTTGCCGTCGATAGTGTCTTCGGCTGTATGTTGAGTTCGTTGGCATAGTATTGCACTGAACGCTCTTGCTTGTAGTGCTGGTCGAGCAGTGTAAGGAATTTGTTGAAGATGTTGCCTATCTCGCTGTTGTCGTCGTGTGACACGGGTTCGAGTTTTGACAGGATTGAGAATTGGTGTGCAATATATACTCCGAGGCGTGCTGTGATCATGTATTCTTTCATGCTCTTGTAGTCGGTGAGTATTTCTTGCTTGATGTGTTCGTAGTCGTGTGTGAGGATGGCTGCCTGCCGTGGTGTGAGGTGGTAGTGTTTGTAGGTGAAGAATCCTTCGCGTATGCCGACGTCGATGCCGAGTTGCTCGTAGAGGTCGTGCATGATGTATGAGCTTACTTTCAGGCTTATGAGCTTGCATCTTGACCACAGTATCTCGATGTTGGTATATGGCAGGATGGCAAGGTAGTCGTTGGTCTTGAGTTTCAGCAGTGTGTTGTTGACTCTTACGTTCATGCTGCCTTGCTGCACGATGATTACTGCACGGTAGTTCTCGTTATAGGTGACGTCGCTTTTTTGAATTCTAGCTTCTGCTGCATGTCTGATGTTGTCGGTGCAGTAAAATTTATCTTCATACCCGTATGTGTCGCCGTATGTGTCGAGCATGGGTTTATTGTTGCTTAAGTTTGTTTCCCTTGTCTGTTGCATATCAATTTACCTCTCTCTTCTTTTTTGGTTTTATGGTCGTTGTATCCTGTTGTGTCGGTGTGTTGTGTATGTTGATAGTGTTGTTGAGTAGGATGGGGGGATGGGGCGGGCCGTGTTGCTGGCTTGTCGATGCTCCTCACCTAAGCACTTGTTGTTTCGTCGGCTGTATGTAATATCAGCGTGGTTGCTCCGATTGTGATGATGTCGCCATCGGTGAGTATCACTCTGTCTTTGTCGCGCAGGATGCGGTTCATGTGGAATGTTCCTGTGTCGCTTGGCGCATCGCGTAGTGTGTATTTGGTTGTCCCGTTTGCTTTTCTCTCTACGTGTATCACGCAGTGGAATGTGTCGATGCTGGGGTCGCTGGTTTCAATGGGCTTGTTGATGTTGGTGCCTTTGATGTAGCGGCCGAACTCGTTGTCGCCCGGGTCGAGTGGTATTACTTGCTTGTAGGCGAATTTGTTTTCCACCACTGTGATGCTTCCGTAGTCGTGGTCGTAGGCTCGCTCGTCTATGTGTCGTTCTTGGTGAATGGCTGTCAGGCGTGAGGTTCCGATACGGATCTTGAACTCTTTCTTGCATGAAGGACAGGCAAATACCAGTGCCTGCCCTTCATCGTACCGGGTTTCGTCGAATACGATGAAGGTATCGCATTTGGGACAGCGTACTCGTTTCATCTTTTTCTGTGTGGGTCAAGATGTTTGTTGATGTACGTCGGGATGGAGTGTGATTACTCGTTTGGTGTTTCTGCAGGTGCCTCTGTGGCTGGAGCTTCTGCCTGGTCGGTTGCTGCAGGGAATGACTGCATGTTGTTGGCATCGGTCTGGGTTACTATCGGTGCGACCAGTGGTTGCTCTTCGACTGTGGCCTTTGGCACGAATGCGGCTGATACGACGCTCAGCACTACCATGGCGATTGCTATGCCCCATGTGGCTTTTTCAAGGAAGTCGGTGGTTTTGCGCACTCCCATGATTTGGTTTGATGATGAGAATCCGGATGCAAGGCCGCCTCCTTTGGATTCCTGGATGAGTACTATACCGCACATCAGTATTGATGCGATAATGATGAGT
>CAMHPM010000157.1 GCA_946187025.1 uncultured Prevotellaceae bacterium | reverse complement strand
GTTCGACACCAACGGAAAGCAAGTGGCAGCATATAGCCCACACCTCGAAAAATACAACGGAGGCTTCATGCTCGACGCATCAATCGGCAAGTTCATCCGACTGAAGAACGGACGCGCCATAAGCATCAACCTCTCGTTTCAGAACATCACCAACAACCGCAACCTGCGCACAGGTGGCTTCGAGCAAAACCGCGACGACCTCTACAGTACAGGTGTGGCACGAGCATACAAGTTCTCGCGTAACGCAAAATACTACTATGCCAACGCATTCAACTTCTTCCTCAATGTGAACTACAGATTCTAAAAAAACAGAAGCGATATGAAACACAACATACTGACATTCGGTTCCCTGCTCATGATGCTTGGAGGCATGACGTTCACTGCGTGCATGGACGACAACGACATGCCCGACGTAGAGGACTACATCGTCACAAGCAAGACATCAGTAGGTGCACCGACAACAACAATAAGCGAATTCAAGGACTCGTTCTCAAGCCTGTTCTCGCAGACCAACGCATTCAACCTCGTTGAAGACGACATCATCATCGAAGGTGTGGTGGTGGCCAACGACGAAGGAGGCAACCTCTACCAGACACTCGTGCTGGCACAATCCGATGGCATCAACATCGACCCATCGAAATGTATCGTACTGGCTGTGAAGAACACATTCCTCGCACCATACTTCGCCATGGGGCAGATGGTACGCATCAACCTCAAGGGACTCTACATCGGATGCTATTCGAAACTACCTAAGATAGGCCAGCCATACTTCACCAGCAGCAACAACCTGCGACTTGGCCCTATGCTCTTCGAGCTGTGCAAGACCAACATATACCTCGTGGGGGCAGCCAAAGACTACGCAGCCAAGATCAAACCGCTCGTACTCAACGAAGGCGACGAAATGCTCACCAAGAGCACCAACCAGAACTACCAGAACGCACCGATGCTCGTGACAGTAGAAGGAAAGTTTGCAGATGGTGACGACGAGACCATCCTCGCACCCGACGAGCTGAAAGATGCAGGAATGGGTGTGGACCGCAACTTCAAGATTGGCAATACAACCATAACAGTGCGCACAAGCACACAAAACGAAGTATCGTTCCTCAAGATGCCAAAGAAGAAAGTGCGTCTTACGGGAATACTCTCCTACTACAGCGGATGGCAACTGCAACTCCGCTCAGTCAATGACATGCAGATAATCGAAGACTAAAACAACCGAATAATAAAAAACTTAAAACAATATGAAACGAATACTATCATTACTGAGTACCGTTGCAGCCATCTTCGCCTTCACAGCGTGCGAAGACGTGCCAGAACCATATGTACTCAACACAACAGGCACAACTAACACCCTGCTAAACGAGACGTTTGCCTCTTCACTCGGCAAATTCAATTCAAAGTCAGCCAGTGGATCACTCCAGTGGAAAAACGACTATAGCAGTGCTGTCATCACAGGTTTTCAGGATTTTGACGGCGACGGAGATAAAGAGAACCAAGCCGGTGAGACTTATCTCGTCAGCCCAGCAGTACACCTCGAAGATGTTGACTCTGCTTTTGTAAGCTTCAGCCAGGCAATCAACTACGAGAAGCAAACAATCAATGAAGACCACAAGTTGCTTATCAGCAGTGATTACACAAACGACGTAACAACAGCAACATGGACAGAGATTCCGATTTCATTTAATGGAGTTGGCGGCAGTTTCACCTTTGTTGACCAAGAAGTCCAGATACCAGAGAGTTTCATGGGTAAAACAGTTTATCTTGCACTCAAGCACATTGCTCACGATTCTTATTCAAGCACATGGGAGGTGAAAAACTTCAAGGTGCAAAGAGGTGTGGCAGGAGAAACAACAGACAAACCTGACACCCCACAACCATCGGGCGACAACGCACTGCCTTATACCAGCGCAAGCCTCAAGGACGGCTTCACTGTAAAGACAGAGACCGGTGCTGACTGGAGTCTTGGAAACACATATGCAAAGGCTACTGGATATGCAAGCGGTGCTACAACCCCAACCATCACCTGGCTCATCTCGCCAGCCATCAACACCACAAAGGCTGAAGGCAACGACGAACCTGTACTTGTGGATTTCGACTACGTATTGCGTTATGTAGGTGATAGCACCGACGTTGCTGCATATCATAAACTGTATGCATCGACCGACTACGACGGTGATGTAGCAACAGCAACATGGACCGACCTCGGATTCACTGCAGTTGAGTCTGAAACCAAAGACTGGACATTCTATGCTGCACCATCTATCACACTTCCAGCAGAATTTGTTGGCAAGGAAAAAGTTGTCTTTGCATTCCGCTTCGAATGCAACGAAAAGAACTCAACCACATGGGAACTCCAGAACTTCCGCGTTCACCAAGGCAATAACGATACACCAGATACCCCTGACACCCCCGACGTTCCACAACCATCGGGCGACAACCTGATTGCTAATGGCGACTTCGAAACATGGAGCGGGAACGAGCCAGTATATTGGGTAGCTTCAACTTCAGCTTCAACAAAAGGAATTCTAAGTCAATCAAACGAAGCTCATGGCGGTAACTACTCTGTAAAGGTAGGAGGCAAGTCTGCTGGCAATCAACGACTCGCCTACAAGGAAATCACACTCAAGGCCGGTACCTATAACATTAAATTCTATGCCAAAGCTGCAACATCCGCAGGTGGTAGCATAAATCCTGGATATGTGTCCGTAACAGATGGTAAAGTTGGATCGTATCAATATGGTGGCTATGTTAATGACCTCACAACTACAGAATGGACAGAAGTGAGCCACAGCTTCACGCTCACCACTCAAACGACCATAAACCTTGTTGTCATGAACTCAAGGAACCCTGGCACGGATGTCCTTGTTGACGACTACGAACTCACAACCAGCGATGGTGGACTCGTGAGTGGTGGTGAAACTCCAGGCGACGAACCGGGTGATGAGCCAGGTGGTGAAACTACTGACGGCATCTATTCAATCGACTTCACAAAGAGTGTAGAAGGGTGGAACATAGTTGACAACGAAAAAGGAGAGCTCAACTACGTGTGGACTCAAGACACAAGATATGGCATCAAGGCCTCTGCTTATTATCAGCAAAAGAGATATACAACCGACTCATGGTATATCAGTCCTGCCATCACATTGCCAACTACTTCAAACGCTATTACACTCAGTTTCAGTCATGCACTCAACTACATGACAGATGGATGGGATGCAGAACGAGTTGTGTCTGTACATATACGTATTGCTGGCCAAAACGAATGGACAAAGTTGGATATATCCCAATGGCCAAGTGGCAAAGACTTCAACTATGTTGATGCAACGACAAGCCTAAGCCAATATGCGGGTAAGGATGTTGAGATTGGATTCAGATACGCAAGTATCTACCAAGATGAAAACACCTATTGTGTGCCTACATGGGAGATAAAGACACTCAGCATTAAATAACAGATTTCAACCAATATTAAGGGCTTGCACTAACCCTGCAAGCCCTTTACTTTTCATAGTCGATTGGCACAAAGTGTTTCACTGCACAGCCAATTGTCAATTATCAATTATAAATTATCAATTAAATAAATGCCCACCCCTCAGCCCTACATGGATGTGCAGCAACTCGGCAAGCGAATAGGCAACCGGGTGTTGTTCTGGGATGTCACATTCACCATCAACGAACGCGAGCACATAGGCCTCATCGCAAAGAACGGAACAGGCAAGTCAACCCTGCTCTCCATCCTCGCTGGCGAAGAAGGATACGACTCGGGTCGCATCATCCTGCGCAACGACCTGCGCATCGGCTACCTGCCTCAAACGCCTACATTCGACGGCCGCCTCACCGCCCTCCAAGCAGTGACAGGCAACACAGAGCACCTAGATAAACTAGATAGACTAGATAAACTAGATAGACTAGATAAACTAGATAAACTAGAAAGTCCAGACTTCTATGAAGAGCAAGAGCTACGAGCATCCCAGCTGCTCACCCAACTGAAGATTACCGATACCAGCCAGCTTGTAGGCACCATGAGCGGCGGACAAATCAAGCGCGTGGCACTCGCCAAAGTACTGGCATCACAGCCCAACCTACTCATCCTCGACGAACCCACCAACCACCTCGACCTCGAGATGATTGAATGGCTCGAAAACTACCTCGGCCGCACCACCATGAGCATCTTCATGGTGACCCACGACCGCTATTTCCTCGACCGCATTTGCTCGTCGATCATCGAGATGGACGACAGCCGCATCTACACCTACCGAGGCAACTACAGCTATTACCTGCAGAAGCGGCAGGAACGGCTCGACAATCTCTCGACCGAAATCGAACGTGCCAACAACCTCTACCGCACCGAGCTGGAGTGGATGCGACGTATGCCACAAGCACGCGGCCACAAAGCACGCTATCGCGAAGAAGCATTCTACGAACTCGAGAAGATTGCACGCCAGCGCATCAACGAGCGCAACGTACGCCTCGAGATGGGCAGTTCATACATCGGCAGCAAGATATTCATAGCCACCGATGTGTGCAAGGCATTCGACACAAAAGTAATACTTCGCAACTTCAACTACACCTTCTCGCGATACGAAAAACTCGGCATCGTGGGCAACAACGGAACTGGAAAATCTACATTCATCAAGACCCTGCTCGGCACCGAACCTATCGACTCGGGCACATACGATATAGGTCAGACTGTCCGCTTCGGCTATTATTCACAGGAAGGCCTCAGCTTCCGCGACGATCAGAAGGTCATCGATGCCGTGCGCGACATTGCAGAGTATGTCGATATGGGCGGAGGTCAGCGACTCTCGGCCAGCCAGTTCCTGCAACACTTCCTCTTCACACCCGAAGAGCAACACACCTATATATATAAACTCAGCGGTGGCGAGCGACGCCGACTCTATCTGTGCACCGTCCTCATGCGGTCGCCCAAC
>CAMHPM010000156.1 GCA_946187025.1 uncultured Prevotellaceae bacterium | reverse complement strand
CCTCATAGCCATACAGTCCCTTGTTGGTGACAGGCGACAGTCCCACCTGACCGGCCTTCACCACCATCTTCTTGAACGGCACGTCCATGGTACGTCCTGTGACCGACTGATAGCAGTACAGATAGTCGGTAGCGGTATTCTTGATACCGATAACGATTGAGTCGCCATCTTCGGTCAGGACGAAGTTGATCTTGTTCTCGTAGTTCTTCTTGTCGATATTGAAGTGGTAGTTTGCACCTTCCATTCCGTTAGGGAAGAAGCCGTAACCTTCTAAGTAGCTGTCGCCAGCCCATCCGTCCTTGTTGTAGGCGCCTGACTCTTTGTCGTAAGAGTAGTTGTCACCATAGCCGAAGATAGGCCAAGGCTGAGCAGATGCAAGGATGTTGGATACCTTCTTCTCGAAGTCGTTGCAGTAGAGCACTGCAGTGATACCTGTTTCAGGACCTACTTCCCAGTCGGCCTGATACTTGTTGTCGTCGTGACGAGAGAATGCCTGAACGGTGAGAGTATAGCTACCCTTTGGCAGGTTCTTCACTACCTGCTGGATGTCGAATGTAGCATGAAATACCTCGGCACAACCGCCCACGAGTTCCATATCGACATAGTTTTCACCTGTCTCGTAGTTCACGGCCTTGTTGGTACCCTGTGAGTTCTTGTTACCACCCCATGCTGGTGTGTTACCACTTACACGAGTCCATCCGCTGAAGCGGCTGTCGAATGCAGGGTTGTTGATGAGCAGTGTGATTTCGTCGCCTGCCTTCACATTCTCTGTGATGTAGTCAACAATCAGCTGATCCATGAAAGTAGGGAGTTCGGCTATAGTCAAGTTGAATGGTTTGCCATCAAGCTCGATGTTAGACAGAATCTCTTCAACATTTCCGTCGTTGTAGCCGTCTTCGATGTTCATGAGCAGGTCGCCGAATACTTCGCCCAGTCCTGCGAACGATGTACCCTCGAAGCGTTCTTGCTCGTTTTCGCAACGTGTGATTGCTGCAGCAACGATTCCGTAGTCGTTAACCGATACTGCAAGTGAGTCGGCAGCTGCGCCCAGCAGTTTGCTGGCTGCGAGGAAGTCGTCGTCTTCCGAACCAGTCTCTGATGCATCGCGTGCACTCTCCAATGCTGCTTCGTAAGCTTCCTTCACTTTGGCATTTGCCATCACGTCGTCCATGTTAGGATACTTCTGTTCGAGGCTTGCAATGGTTGCGTCGAGTGCAATCTTGTAAGGGTTGTCCGTAACAGGTCCGTAGTATGTGATCTCGAAGTTGTCGGCAGCAAGCCAGTTGGTGTTGGCGCCGTCGGCCTTCAGACCGAATGTGATGGTGTCGTTCACACTGATGAATGTGAGTTCGAAGTGTTCAGGCTTTTCGTTGGCACTGAAGATAGGCTCAGTAAATTCATACTGACCACTCTTTGCGAAGAGATATACACCTTGTGGCTGACGGTTGGCATCTGGCTGATATGTAGCGATGGCGTCGCACGAGAATTTATATTTACCCGATGGCAGACCAGTGATCACCTGGTGGATTGTTCCGTTAGGGAGTGTAGCACTTGGTGCCCACGACTCGATAAACTTCCACAGCCAGCTGTAGTAGCCGTTACGGTCGGTGTTAGCATATCCACGTACAGCAGTTCCGTCAGGCAGGTTGAAGTCGATCAAGTTACCTGCAGTCTCCTGATAACCGATGTTCTGTCCCTGAATTGCAACAGTCCATCCGTTGATGTTACCAGTGTCGAAGCGTGGGTTCTCGAGCAGCATGGTACCGTCGCGTGGGTCGTCTTCGGTTGCACCTTCGAGATATACAGCCACGTCGAGGCGGCGAGCCTGAGTCTTCAGGTCGTTGGTCATAGAGTTGATTTCAGCAACTGTCCAGTCGGCCTTTGCAAGAAGCGCCTTAGCAGCAGTAGCGTCGATTTCCGGATATTCCTCTGCAAGGGTGTTGATGTAACGGCTCAGTGTCACAGCAGGGCTGATGAGACCGCGTACAGAGTCCATCTCGGCAATTGTTGCATCAGCACTTCCGTAGAAGTCCTTGAAGCGGCTTACATTGATTGCAGGGTCTTCCTTGGCAGCTGAGTTCACAGCTTCCTTCAGCGAGATGGCTGAGTTGAGGATGGCGCGGAGTGAGTCGAACTCGGCAACTGTTGTCTCGGCATTGCTCAGAGCTGGAGTATAGCGAGAGATGTCGATGCCTTCGAGCGACTTTGCATAGTTCACACGATTCTGGAATTCTGCTCCTGGGAGTACGGCTGCATATTGCTCAGCAATCTTGGCATACTCTTCTTCAGAAACGAGTTTCCACTCTACGCAATACTTGTGACCCTCTGGCACATCTGCTGTGTTGAGGTTCCATGCACATGCTCCGGTGAATGATGAGCCTCCGTGGAGGTCGAAACCGAAGTAGCAGTCAGGATAGGTGAGCTGGTTGTAGTCAGGGTTCATGGCACTACCATAGAAACGGTAGGTGTTGTCGCCCAGATCGTCCCAGTACCAATAGTAGTTGGTCTGGCTTGCATGGTCAACGTAGCATGTTCCGTTAGGGTCGAGGAACATTGTACGCCATGCCATGCTCGTACGGTCGCTGGCCCAAGGCTTGATAAGGATTTCGGTGTCGTCACCCTCTATTTCAGAAACGAAATAGACCTTCAGAGGATTGGTTCCGACACTGGCCTGTGTCTCCCAAGAGTTACCTTGACGGAGGAAAAGGCCCGACTCTTTGTTGTAGAGATAGAAGTAGGTTGAAGGCTCTTCGCCTGTATTGACATTTGCTGCCAATCCGGTCGAACCATCAGCGTGTTCTACAGTGAGTGCTTCAAACTTCTCTGGTACAGGGAGAACCCATTGTGCCATAGCTGCTACACTCATCAACAAAGATGCACTGAGAAAAAGTAATCTTTTGTTCATAATTGTAATTTGATTTGTTAAACATTAAGTGATTTATCGCTGTTAATAATTTGGTATTGTTGAGTCACTTTTTTTTGTTGTTTGGCGGTCAGTTCCGACGGGACAAAACACGTAAGCATTCAATTCCGTCGGGGCAAAGATAGACGTTTTATTTTTTTTGACAAAATGTTTTTGCAAGTTTTTGCCGTTTTGCTAATGTTTTTAACAATAAACCATGCTGAAACGCAGAAAAATATTGTCTGGAATCAGCATTAGGTTCTTTGTTCAGCGATTGCGGAGTCGCGGTCTTGCGAGTGCGTACTCACAGCCTTGCGAGTGCGTACTCACGACCCTGCGAGTGCGTACTCGTTTTTATGCAGGGGCCAAAGAAAGGGGGATGTACCCTTGCGGCACATCCCCCTGAATGGTGTTAATGGCTATTAAGTGTTACTTAACCAACACTTTTTTGCCGTTTACGATATTCAATCCCTTCTGCAAGCCGCCGAGCTTCTGACCCTGGAGGTTGTAGATGCCCTGAACCTTAACGGCGACTGCATTCTCAACTTCTGCGATAGCTGATGCATCGCCGAAGTATGGATCTGGCTCGGTGCCGATGTACCACAACTTGAAGTTGTCGAAGATAGCCCAGTCGGCAGTATCGTTGCCGCTCTTCTTCACACCTATGCGCAGTGTGCCGCCTTCACCTACGTAAACCTGAACAAGGTTGTTGTAGAACTGGTTAGGAGTATAAGGAGTTGCTGGCTCTGCGGCTTCCTGGTCGAACCACGCGGTAGCTGCAACCATTGATGTAGGAACGATGAGTCCGTCGCCTACAGCCTCGGTGTTGTCAACCACCCATGCTGTTCCAGCTGGTATGGCTCCTGTTGCATGGTATTGTACCACTGTCTGCATTGTGTCAACATCCGATGCGGCGTAGAAGTAAGTCTGGCGATGTCCGCTCTTGTCTTCGGCTTGATATAGAGTCCAGTCGTTGGCACTTGAACCATGACGATAGTATCCCTGAACGGTTGCTACGTAGTAACCCTTTGGCAGGTTGGTGATATCCTGGTAAGTGTCGAAGCCCTTCTGATAGTGCTCGGCATTGGTCGATGTGTTACCACCTGCACCGAATGCAGTACCGCTCCATCCTGTGAAGTCGCTGACGGTGTCGAAGGTTCCGTTAACGATGAATGCATTGGTAAACTCAACTGGTGCCTCGGCTGTTGCGTTGGTGTAGTCTGGTATCTTGAGTTCCTTGATAGCAGCATCGTGAGCGTTAATGAGTGCCTTCACTTCATCGACAGTCTTGTCCATGGTTTCGAGTGTGGACTCTATGTCGTTCAATACAACCTCAGCCTCGTCGAGAGCCACGGCACGTGCCGTAGTTGCGTATGTCTCCATAGCCTCGGCCAATATACCGTTTTCGGCGAGAGTGTTGAGTTGGTTGTAGATGTCAGCCGACTCGGTGGCGTAGTTGAGAGTCTTGCTTGCGTTCGACATCTCGGCCAGCAGTTCGTCTTCGCTCTTTTCGTCGTTTTCGAATGCATCGGTCACGGCAGCAATTGCCTTGATAGCGGCATCCTTGGCGTCGTTGCCAATGCGTTCCTTCTCGGTAGCTGCGGTGAGCTTGGCTACGAGTTCGTCAACAGTTTCCTTGTAGATAGGTTTGCCGGTACCGTTGTAGTAGAGGCGGAAGTTGTCGAAGAGAATCCAGCTATCGGTTCCTGTGTTGCGCAGACCGATAGTGATGTCCTGTCCGTCTTCTGTAAGCACGAAGTCAATCTTGTTTTCGTAGTTGTGCTTGTCGATGTTGAAGTGGTAGTTGGCACCTTCCATACCGCATGGTATGAATCCGTAGCCTTCTACGTAGGTATCGCCGAAGAAGTCGCCCTTGGTGTAAGTAGTTACGTCGTCGGGATTATAATAGAATGTCTGTCCGTTGCCGTTGTATCCGAATACAGGATGCTGCTGAGCAGATGCCAGGATGTTTGACACTTTCTTCTCAAACTCGTTGCAGTAGAGCACAGCGGTGATTCCCTCTTCTGGACCCTTGGCATAGTCGTCAACATACAGGAAGTCAGGAGTTGGGTCAACCACCTTGTTGTGG
>CAMHPM010000155.1 GCA_946187025.1 uncultured Prevotellaceae bacterium | reverse complement strand
TTAATTTGTTTTCCTTGTATTTGCTGTTGCTGGCCTGTCGTACATGGTGTATGTAGGTGCAGTCAGACGAAAAATCACGTGCAAAGTTATGACTTTTTTCTGAATTGTGCAAGCATACAAGTGATTTTTTTTGTATTTTTGACCTTTATGGGGACTCAAAAGTGTACTTTTCTGCATTATTTGCGTGTGTGTGCGCAGATTTCAAGGTGTTCAAATGGTGCTTCCATCATTTTGCGAGTGCGCACTTGCAGGGCGGTGTTGATATTGGGCTGTCTTACCAGTTGGCAACTGTCGCGTTGTATATCTGGTCAACTATGTCGTCGATCATTTGTTGCACGAGCTCTTCCTGTACAGCGTTGAGTTGCAACTTGGAGTCGTAGTCGGCTGTGGCCGAGAAACTGCGTTCGAAGTCTTCTTCGTGTTTGGTAGTGTTCACAAAGCGCACGTTGACCGTCATCTTCAGTTGTGTCTGTGCTGAATATCCGTCGCGGGCCACCGACTTGTTGGTCTGGCTGTATTCGGTTATCTCGCCTGTGAGTTGCATGTCGCCGTTTTTCTTCAGTACCTTCAGCTTGGTCTTCTTTGAGTAGGCGTCGCTTATGCTGTTGTAGAACATGCTTTCCATCGGTGCCCACACATAGGATGAACGTATCGGGAACTTGCTGAGCGAAATGCTTTTCACCTTGTCGTAATTGATGCTTGATCCGTTGAACGAATAGCTCACACTGCATGAGGCAATCGTTGTGACGACGGCTGCCAGGGCAAGCAAGATGAGGCAGTATTTAGTTTTTCTCGAGTCCATAGTCTTTTATTCTGCGATAGAGGGTACGTTCGCTGATGCCAAGTTCACGAGCAGTCTTGCTGCGGTTGTAGGCATTGCGGCGCAGGGCCTCGCGTATGTTGGCTTCTTGGATTTCCTTCATTGACCGTGGTGCAGTTTCGATATACTCCACGGCATTCGGCACATCGCTGTGCATGTCGATGTGGGTCACCGGCGTCATGTGCTGGCTTGGTGTCTGAATGAGTGGGGTGGAATCGATGGTCGCATATTCGGCATCCTGGATGATGTGTGGCTGCTGGCTGTATGCCGGGCCGACGGCCTGGTTGTTGATTATCTCTTTCAGGCTTTTCACTTCCTTGCTCAGGTCGGTGAGCAGCCGGAACAGCATCTCGCGCTCGTTTTCGTAAGAATGGCTGCTGCCTTGCTGCCAGCTTCCGGCAAGCACGAGGCCATGGCCCGTGGCCGAGTCGTCGGTTATGCCATACTGTCGCAAGGTGTCGGCCGTGATTTCGCGCTCGCGGCTTATGATGCACAGCTGTTCGGCCACATTCTTCAGCTGGCGAATGTTGCCCGGCCATTTGTAGCTCAGCAGCAGCTGGCGTGCATCGTCGGTGAGGTTGATGCGCTCCAGCATATAGCGGTCGGAGAAGTCGGCCACAAATTTACGGAACAGCAGTTCGATATCGCGGCCGCGTTCGCGAAGTGGCGGCATACTGATTGGTATGGTTGCAAGGCGATAGTACAGGTCTTCGCGGAATTTGCCTTCGCTTATGGCCTTGGTGATGTTTACGTTGGTGGCTGCAATGATGCGCACGTCGGTGGTTCGTACTTCCGACGAACCCACGCGTATGTATTCGCCCGTTTCGAGCACACGTAGCAGACGTGCCTGGGTGCTGAGCGGCAGTTCGCCCACTTCGTCGAGGAAGAGTGTACCTTTGTCGGCTGCCCCGAAATAACCTTCGCGCTCGCCTACAGCCCCTGTGAACGCACCTTTCTCGTGTCCGAAAAGCTCGCTGTCGATGGTGCCTTCGGGTATCGAACCGCAGTTGATGGCAAAATATTTCTGATGCTTGCGCGACGACTTGTCGTGTATGACGCGCGGAATGACTTCCTTGCCCACTCCCGACTCGCCTTGTATGAGCACACTCAGGTCGGTGGGTGCAACTTGGATGGCGATGTCGAGCGCACGATTCAAGCCGACATAGTTGCCAACTATGCCGTATCGCTGCTTTATGGCTTGTAAGTTAGATTCGTTCATGTATTCCTCCTACTTTCGGCTTCTATATGTATGGATTGAATTTCATTTCGTAGTCGATGGTCGTGGATGGACCGTGACCGGTGAACACATGGGTGGATGGCGGCAGTTTCGTCAGTTCCTGACGTATGGAACGTATGAGCTGTCCGTAGTCGCCGCCTGCCATGTCGGTGCGACCTATCGACCCCTGAAACAACGTGTCGCCTGCAAACAACACACCCTCGTCTTCGATGTAGAAGCACACTCCGCCTTGGGTGTGGCCAGGTGTCGGGATGATTTTTATCGTGTGGCTGCCAAGGCTTACTGCTTCGGTCGTGCTTATGTCCTTCACTTGTGGCAGGGTAGGGACGGAGTCGGCCTGCAGGTTGAATGCAGCCATGTATATATGGTTCTGCTTGTAGAGCATGAAATCGGCCATGCTGCCCTCTATGTCGAGTCCGTAGTCGCGGTGGACAAAACCGCAACCCATGATGTGGTCGAAATGGAGGTGGGTGCAAAGCATGTGTGTCGGCCTCAGGTTGTTGGAGTCGATATATGCCTTGATGGGTGTCCATTCCGATTCCGACATACATCCTGGGTCGATGATGCATGTCTCGCCTGTTGCGTCGCTTACCACGTAGCAGTTTTCCTGCAAAGGGTTTACGGTAAATGTCTTTATCTCTATCATGCTGGATTGACGTTTCGTCTCGTTTCAGTTCCTGACGGACACATGCACCACTTTCTTGGTTTCGAAGAATGTCTCGTCAAAAAAGTCGGCCAGGTCCCATGTGGTGCAGAGGTTGCGCATCGGTGCCATTTCGCCGTCCAGCTCACCGCCTTTCAGTGCGATGATGCCGTTGGGCAGGGCATTATGCTGGGATTTGCCGATGTTTTTCCTCACACATTTCATGAGTTCCACCAGCGACATTACGGCACGGGTCACTACAAAATCGTATTGGTCGCTGATTTCCTCGCCGCGTGCGTGGCTGAACGATATGTTTTGCAGGCCTATCGCACTCGACACTTCCTGTGCAACGCGCACTTTTTTCCCTATCGAATCCACAAGATGGAATTCGACTTCGGGAAACATGATGGCAAGCGGAACGCCTGGAAATCCGCCTCCACAACCCAGGTCCATCACTCTGCTTCCTGGTTTGAACCCGATGACCTTCGCAATTCCAAGCGAATGCAGCACGTGATGTTCATAGAGGTTTCCGATGTCTTTGCGTGAAATCACATTGATTTTGGCATTCCAATCGGTATAGAGCTCCTGCAGCATCGAGTATTGCCGGCGCTGCTCGTCGGTTATGTCGGGGAAGTATTTCTGGATGATGTCCATGTTGATGTGTCTTTTGTTTTTGCGAGTGCGGACTCTCGGCCTTGTGACTGCGGACTCTCGGCCTTGTGACTGTGCACTCTTGGGCCCGCCGCCTGCGCACTCTCAAAACTCGAGGTCGTTTAAGCTCTTTTCTCTCTATGCCTCGATCGACGCCTTGAACCCGATTGATTCGATGGCTGCGATGAGGTCGTCGGCCGATGCAGTGCCTTTTACACGCGCCAATTTGGCGGAAAGACTTACGTCAACAGCCTCCACACCCGCTACAGAGCGGATTGCGCTCTCGGCACTGTGGGCACAATGCGAACAGTTCATGCCCTCAATATGTAAGCGTATTATGTCAGTTTCCATACTTGTTTTTGATGTATTATTTAGGTTTTCTTCTTCGTGGTGATGATGTGCGTGACCGGTGATGTGCAGATAGAGTGAGTAGAGCAGCAGTGCGGCAAGCATGATGGTGCATCCGATGTTGAACCAACTGGTCGGTTCGGTGCAGCAGTCGTGATTGGAGGCAGTGAGTGTGGTGACAAACCACTCGCGTGGCAGCAGGTAGTCGATGCCTAATGCAAACACTATCGCACCGATGATAATCGATGCCAGATATATCATCAGAGTCTTCCTGCCCAACACCTTATTTATTATTAATATAGAGGCGGCGTTGGCGGCAGGTCCTGCCATGAGCAGCACAAGTGCAGCTCCGGGAGTGAGTCCTTTCATCATCAAAGCCACTGCAATCGGTATTGAGCCGGTGGCACATACGTACATCGGTATCGAGATGCAGAGCACGAGCAGTATGCTTAGCATGGAGTTGTCGGAGAATACTGCAAGGAGGTCTTGCGGAATGAAAACGGTGATGAGGCCTGCAATGATGAGTCCTATCACGAGCCACTTGCCTATGTCGCCCATCATCTCTATGAAACCATAGCGCAATGCTTCGACCAGTTTGCCTGAGAAACTGAGCTTTTCGGTGTCGGTCTTGCCGTGGCATGTGCCGCAGCTGCATGTGCTTTCGTTGCTTTCGCATGTGCATTCGCCGTTTTCGCATGTGCATTTGTCGTTGCGGCTGCACGCACTATGACTTTCGTCTTTGCCGGCCGATGCTGGTTGGCGGTCGAAGATATTGACCATTTGTCCGCCTGCCAGTGCCGTGATGAATGCTGCGATGGGGCGTATGATGGCAAACGGAAGTCCGAGGAGTGAGTAGGTGGCAAAGATTGAGTCAACACCTGTCTGTGGTGTGGCGATGAGAAACGACACAGTGGCTCCTTTCGATGCTCCTTCTTTGCGCATCGACATGGCTGTAGGTATCACTCCGCACGAGCAGAGTGGCAGCGGAACTCCGATGAGTGCTGCATATACAACCGAACGCCACGAGCCGTCGGCCAGGTAGTGTGTGTATAGCCGTCCTGGAATGAATGCGTGCATAAGTCCTGCAAGAAAGAATCCGAGCAAGAGAAATGGCGACATTTCGTTTATGAGTTGTAGTACTTCGTCCATATTGTGTTATATCTTTGTTTGCGGCGTCAGCCTTGTTGCCTCATGGCGTCAGCCTTGTTGCCTCATGGCGTCAACCTTGTTGCCTCATGGCGTCAGCCTTGTTGCCTCATGGCGTTAACCTTGATGCCTCATGGCGTTAACCTTGATGCCTCATGGC
>CAMHPM010000154.1 GCA_946187025.1 uncultured Prevotellaceae bacterium | reverse complement strand
GGCAGAACCTGATGCGAACAGGAATGCGACTCTGCTCAGAGACATCGCACGACGGAAGCATGAACCACCTCAAGGCATTCATCGACTCAATCGATGCACGCGGATGGCGATGCGACATCATCGACCTACACTGCTACTGGGCATCGGGATTCGGAAACCTCACATGGTATAGCGACAACTACGGAAACGGACGTCCGATCTGGATAAGCGAATGGATATGGGGAGCATCGTGGAACCACAACGGAGCATTCGGCAGCGGAGTGAGCGACTCGCAGATTACCGACCAGACAAAGGGAATACTCAGCACACTCAACTCAAACAGCCGGGTAGAGCGCTATGCCTACTGGAACGGAGAAAGCAAAGGACACATCTACGAAAACGGCTCGCTCACATCGCTCGGCAAGTACTACGCATCGATGAACTCGGGACTCGGATACAACAAGGCCAACGAATACATCCCGCGTGTGGTATATTCAACACCGACAGCACTCGAAATCACCAACTACAACAAGACAAAGAAAATAGCCACACTGACATGGAACGACAACAACGGCGACATGCTCGACTCGATGATCATTGAATACCAGAAACCAGGCACAACACGCTTCCAGCAACTGGCCAAAGTGACACTGAAAGACAAAAACAGCGGCAGCGCAATGGCATACACCGCAAACGTGACCCTCAACGACGGTGCAGGCATATACAACATGCGCGTTGCAGCCTATCCAATCAACTCGCGCAGTGCAAGATACTCAAACACCGCAACAGTGACGGTGAGCGAATCGGCAGGCAACGACATCGTACAATACGGAATGATAGACTTTGCAAACACAGCAGCCATAGAAACCGACTTCAGCAACCCATTCGACGAAACACCAGCCGTGTTCATGGGACTCATGTCAATACACAACAGCTCAACCAACATGGCAAACCTCGTATCGTCAGTATCAACACGAGCATTCACCTATCAGCCAATGCCATGGGTATATTCCGGAACACAAACCATCACAGCCAAAGAACAGATACCATTCATGGCACTGAAATATGGCAACTACACGTTTGCACCAAGCATGAACATAGAAGTGGGACAGGTAAAAGTGAAGACCGACACAGTGCAAGTCACATTCAACCAGCCATTTGCTGAAGGCACAGTGCCTGTAGTCATTGCCGAGTTGCGCCCATCGCTCAAAAGCAACCCAATGACAATACGAATATGGGACGTGACCAACACCGGCTTCAAGGCAATAGCCTACTACGAAGCAGGCTTGGGTAAAAACATCACCATAGCACAAAACATGATGTATATGGCAGCCACACCTGGAGTGGCCAACATAGGCGACGGCATACAAATCAGCGTTGGAACAGGCACCACCCCACTCTACGGCAGCACAAACCGACAGGAAATCTTCAGACAAACCAACCCCGACGGAACAATCGACGACAATGCCGACACACTGCAACTCATCAACCCATACATCTTCGGAGCAGCACAGACATTCAACATCAAGGCCGGAGTGATACTGCGCCGATTCATCGACATCACAACCATCGATGCCGAAAAAGGAACACTCACATACGGCACACGCATACGACGCATGGTCGATACAAGCGGTAGTAACTCGACACTGAAAAACACACAGAACGAAGCCGACACATTCGGATGGATATGTATATCAACAGCAGCAGACACCTTCGAGGCCGAAGATGTGAACCAAGACGGAACCGTTGACACACAAGACGTGCTGGCTGTATATAACTACATATCAACAGCTGCCGACACATCAGACACAGCCATCGAAGACGTCAATGGCGACGGAACAGTAGATACACAAGATGTGCTGCAAATATATAACTACATAGCTACGAATTAAGCACAAAAGTGCTACGAGTTAACAGCGAAAGTGCTACGAGTTAACAGCGAAAGTGCTACGAGTTAACACCAAAAGTGCTACGAGTTAACACTAAAAGTGCTACGAGTTAACAGCGAAAGTGCTACGAGTTAAGCACAAAAAAGCTACGAGTTAAGCACAAAAAAGCTACGAGTTAAGCACAAAAAAGCTACGAGTTATAAGAAATACATACAACAATACGGGGCGTGACTCATTTCAGTCACGCCCCGTATTTATATCACATGAGCAATTCGTTAATTGTTAATTGCTAAATACCAACTATAATCTATAGACAATATACTATAATCTATAATCTATAAAACTATCAATTGTCAACTTGCACGAAGAGCTAAAACTCTTCCCACCCAGTGTCTTCACGCTCTGGAGCCAACACTTCACTGTTATCGGCTGGTGTGGTTGATACTACGAGGCAAATGGCGTTCATGACAGCCTGCTCCTCACTGCTCTGTGGCTTAATATATGTTTTCTTCATAATCGTCTTTCTTTAATGAATAATTAATAATGAATAGCGGGTCCCGCAGGCACCCTCCCCATAAAGGGGGAGGGCTGGGGAGAGGGTCCGTTTTACTTCACTAATACTTTCTTGCCGCCAACGATGTTGACACCCCTCTGCAGGCCATTCAACTGCTGACCGGCAAGGTTATAGATAGCACCGCTCTTAGCAGCATCGGCAACCTTCAGGTTCTGAATTGCAGTAGCAATAGCATCGAATCCGAATGCCTTAACCTCAATACCAGAATCGGCCGGAATAAACAGATATGCCCGGTTGGCAGGAACTTTCATCATTTCTGCGGTCTGGAAGAACTTAACATCTTCACCTTGCTTCTGAAGAACGTAACCAGTCTTTACAGGGATATACTTCTCGCAATATACGCCAGTGAGCAAACCAGCCTTGCAAACAAGGTCGGTAGCAACATTGGCGCCCGAAACTGTTGTGCTTACAGGAGTCTCGGCATAGAGCACAACCGGAGTATTGGCTGCAATTACATTATCAACCTGCTTAAGATCGAGAGTAACACCATCGCTCTTAACAGCATCAACAGTGTAAGCCTCAACACCAGCAGGAATCTCGACATCAAATGGAGCTACGAATGTTGCATACTTGGCATCAGTAACCTCAAGTGTAACATCCTCAGTTGGCAACTCGTCGCCAATGAAAGTGAGGCGGAAGTTATCGTAAGCGATGTATGCGCTAGAAGAAGTATCTGTGTTTTTAACACCGAGAGTCAGTTTTCCATCATCGCCTACATAGCAGTAGAGATAGTTATCATAGTCGCCACGAGTAAATACGTCAGAGCTTGAGTTTGCATTATATGGAACATAAAGTTCAGGAGATGTGCCTTCAATTGTAGCCCATGTACCACTACCCTTTGACTCATAAACCTTGTCGATAATGCTGTGTACCTTCTTTTCTACACCGTTAGCATAGATGGAAGCATAGTTGGCAAGTTCTTCTCCGTTGAGAACATAATGCCAATCCCAACCACCATCGGCAATGCTGCGATCAGAAGTCTGCAGACGGGTGAATGCCTGTACCTCCAGCTTATAGTAACCTTTCTTCAGACCATTCAACTCCTGATAAATATCGCTTGCTTTTCCATAGTTGGTAACAACATAGTTAGACGCATCACCCTTTTGCTTTCCGTTACCGAAGTCACCACTCCAGCCAGAAACACCATCGTTGAACTGAGGGTTAGCAATCAAAGAAGTAACATCGTCACCAGGCTTGATATCCATTGCCTTTGCTGCACTGATGGCATCTTTCACGACTTTCACTTCAGCAGCACCGTCGCCTTCGATAGTACCATTTTCATATGCAGTCACAACGCTGGCAACAGTTTCATCATAATATGTTTTACCCTTAGCTGGGAATTCTGTTGCAGCCCCTTCATCAAGAGCAGTCTTCACTGCAGCGTATGCAGCAACAGAAGCCTCAGCATTATCGATAGCATCTTCAAGAGCAACATAGTTAACGGCAGTTGCTTCTGATGCAAGTGCAGTCTTAGCTGTAGCCAAAGCACCGCCCACACTTACACTCATCTTGCCAGTTGGAGCAGATGCAGCAAGCTCATCCTTATGAGCTGCTATGGCTGCTGCTTCAAGTGCAGGATAGTCTGTCTCACTTACGAGCTGCCAATAAGTAGCTTCTGTCTCATCAACAAACTGAAGATTATAATTTGCATCATAAGACAGACACTGTCCCTGCTTGCAATAGTTTCTAAGAGCATACGTACAATAAATCAAGAGTCCTTTTCCCTCTTCAAATCTAACACACAGCTTCGAGTATCCAGGATCTTCATCACAAGTTATCTTTTCCTGATTCACGACAGACAAGGCATAAGCCTTATTTGCAGGAGAATTGTAGAAACGAACATAAGTGAAGCTACGGCCTTGTGGGTCGGTCCAATTTGTACCCGAACCCGAAAAACCGCCTTCTGCCGTTCCGTCGTTTTTTGTTTCAAACAATAGACCAACAGCACTTGCCTTAGCCTTCACATTGACAAATCTTTTTGCACTGGCATCATAGAGATAGCCCTTATCTCCCGTAGCCGGAACTTGTCCACTCATATTCACACTAAACAGTGCAAACATTGCAATAAAAAGTAATGATAATTTCTTCATTGTTGTTTAGGTTTTAATTGTTGTTAATAATATGTTTATTTAACACAGGTTTTCAATTGTTGTTTTTATATGTATATCATCATATGCAATTACTTTTGTCTTTTCAGCGTTGCAAATTTAATAAATAAAAAATGCATATATAATACCAAAACTAATTTTAATAAAGATGAAGTTGGAATCAAAAATTATCAAATAGAAAAAGATAGTTATTTAAATAATCAATTAAAGAAAATAAATAAAAACAAATATTAACAGATATTATTTTCTATATTAAATAAAATGACATAGAACATATTTATATTATCATTATACCGACACACAGATGACATGACAGAACGAATCAAATAAATATACAAGATGGAGTGTGCCTCAAACTAGCACACTTCATCTTTGTAAATAATTAGCAAATTGTCAATTTGCACGAAGAACTAAAACTCTTCCCACCCAGTGTCTTCACGCTCTGGAGCCAACACTTCACTGTTA
>CAMHPM010000153.1 GCA_946187025.1 uncultured Prevotellaceae bacterium | reverse complement strand
ATCCGGATGGAAATAACTAAATAGTTAAATCGAAAATAAATCGTAAATAGTAAATAGTCAAATCGTAAATATAAATATCATGGTGAAACGACTCACATTACTCACACTCCACCTTGTGCTTTGCATCACATGTATGGCACAAGTGAAGACAGTCTCCATCCTTGGCGACTCCTACAGCACATTCGAGGGTTATCTCGAACCCGACACCAACTTCGTGTGGTACTTCGACGGCCGTCCGCGCACCAACACCAACGTGACCAACGTGGAACAGACCTGGTGGTACATCTACTTGAAGCAGAAGGGCTACCGATTAGAGAAAAACAACTCGTTCTCAGGCTCCACCATCTGTAACACCGGTTACAACCGCGAAGACTACAGCCGGCGCTCGTTCCTGGCCAGAATGGACAACCTGGGATGCCCCGACATCATACTCATCTTCGGTGCCACCAACGACTCGTGGGCCAATGCACCGATAGGCGAATACAAATACGAAGGATGGACGCGGCAGGACCTCTATGCCTTCCGTCCCGCACTGGCCAAACTGCTCGACCACATGACCCACCGATACCTCAACACCGAGATACGATTCATACTCAACTCCGAACTCAAACCAGAAATCAACGAGTCGGTCAACACTATCTGCAAACACTACGGAGTGGAAGTCGTAACCCTGCACGACATCGCAAAACAAGGCGGACACCCGTCGATCGAGGGTATGAAAGCTATTGCTAAACAACTAAAATAAGCCATACAATGAAGTACATATTCACAACCATTATTATCGCAACGCTTGCAATTACTGCAGCAGCACAAGACGACAAAGAACCCATCTACATGACCCGCGACGAGATGCCCGATGCCCTGAAGTGGCTTCCGGCACCACCTGACACCATGAGTCCACACTTTGCCTACGACATCATGCAATACATGTGGGGCAAGACCCAACGACTCGACCCCGTGCGCGGAGCTATCGCCATACGCGACGAGGAGTGGGGTATCGGTGTCGTTGAGAAAGAATTCTCCGAACCATTCGGCATGAAGATATCGAAAGAGAACACTCCCGAAATATATAAGTTGCTCGAACTCTCAATCCTTACCGGCGACGAGATGGGCAAGCGACCCAAGGAACACTACATGCGCAAACGACCATTCATGCGAATGCAAGAGCCGACCAGCACTCCATGGGCCGAGAAAAGCCTGCGCCGAAATGGCTCATATCCATCGGGACACACCATACTGGGATGGCTCACCGCACTCATACTCACAGAAATCAACCCGGCACAAGCCGACACCCTGCTGGCACGCGGCATGATGTATGGCGATAGCCGAGTAATCGTAGGCGCACACTGGCAGAGCGACGTAGATGCAGGACGCCTCATGGCATCGGTCACCTACGCCGTGTTGCACACCAACGAGCGTTTCATAAAGCAAATGGAAAAAGCGAAAGCCGAGTTCCGCAAGCGCAAAGCCGCAATGGAAAAGGAAGAAGCAAAGAAAAACAAATAGGCAATGAAAGCAACCAACATCCTGCTAATTCTGCTGCTCAGCATCGCAATGCCGGCAGTAGCACAAGAATCCAAAAACGACGCAGTCACCGCCCCGCCTCCAACCCTCACACAGTGGCTGGCAGGCAAAGAGTCGGCCCTCGACCCCTGGTACAAGAAATATGTGAGCGCCGAGGGACTGGCAATAGTCAGTTCCGAAGCAGTGAGCGACAGCGCCCTGTTCCAAGCCCGATACATAGTGAACCACATGCTCAGCCGCATACCCCAGGCACGCGAGGAGATGATACGCTGCCACTTCCGTATCGGAGTGGCCGGATATAAGGAAAACATCACCGACCTGCCCGAATGCAAGATGATGAAAGTGTGGTGGCCCGACACCGACTGGGACCAGCGCGGACGCGGTTACGGAGCCACACTGCAACTGCCAGTGATGTCAATAGGCGAGGAAAACCTCGTAAAGATACCAGGATTCCGCGAACGCTATTGGAGCGAAAGCATCATGGTACACGAGTTTGCACACAATGTAGATTTCGCCATGAGCCGCGTGAGCACCGAGTTTCGCGACAGCCTCCGCTCGGCTTTCCGCCAGGCAAAGACCGAAAGCCTGTGGGCTGGCACATACTCAATGACCAACAGCGCAGAATACTTTGCAGAAGGAGCACAAGCATGGTTCAACACCTGTCGCATGGTGGTGCCGGCCAAAGACGGCGGCCAGCGCTTCACGCTCAAGACCCGCGAACAACTGCACGACTACGACCCTCGGCTCTACCGTCTTTGCGCATCAATCTTCCCAACTGAACACCTGCACGGCTATCACTTCGACTATTAGCATCGGCACCACCCAATACGTTTGCCTAAATAGCAGGGAAATGCAGTTGAATAAGTGTAATTATAAACTCACTTGATTTTATAAAAGCACTTAATCATTAATAGACTTAATTAAATACACTTAATTGAATACACTCCTAAAATAAAAAACATCCGGGTCCGCATTGAAAGCGAGCCCGGATGTTTTAGTTTATTGTGTATAACAGTCCAACCTGCTTAGTTAGTTGCAAGTTCGACAACCTTCTCAACGGCAGCAGCAAGTCCGTCGGGATCTTTTCCACCGGCGGTAGCAAAATGTGGCTGTCCGCCTCCGCCGCCCTGCATCAGCTTGGCAGCTTCGCGCACACATTGTCCTGCATTGTGTCCAGCCTTCACAAGGTCGTCGGACAGTGCTACTGTGAGGCTTGGCTTACTATCGCCGTTTGCACCGATACAAACTAAGAGACCTTCGGTGAACTGTGCCCTTAGCTGGAATGCCATATCCTTTGCTGTTTGTGCATCTATCGGCAACACGCCTGCAATGACTTTCGTTCCGTTGACATCGCGTGCATGAGCAATGAGGTCGCGTTTTAAACCGGCTGCATGTTGTGCCTTAAATTCCTCAACCTGCTGCTTGAGTGTTGCGTTGTCGTCGATGTAGCGTTGCATGGCTGCAAGCAGATCGGGAGCATTGTTAAAGAGCGCACGCATATCGGCAATGAGGTCCTGGGCACGGTCGAGCATCTCCTCTACCTTGCGGCCTGTTATGGCCTCAATACGGCGCACGCCTGCTGCAATCGAGCTCTCGCTGATGATGCGCACCATGCCGAGGCGTCCGGTTGATGAAGCATGGCAGCCTCCGCAGAACTCGACCGATGTACCAAACTTGACCACACGCACGCGGTCGCCATACTTTTCGCCGAAGAGTGCGATGGCTCCAAGTTTCTTTGCTTCCTCGATAGGTGTATCGCGGAACTCCTCAAGTGGGAGGTCCTGACGTATCTTCTCGTTCACGATATGCTCTACTTCGCGCAGCTGCTGAGGTGTGACCTTCTCGAAATGTGAGAAGTCAAACCGGAGTCCGTCGGCTGTCACGAGCGAGCCCTTCTGCTCTACATGAGTGCCCAGCACTTGACGCAGTGCTTCGTCGAGCAAGTGTGTACAGGTATGGTTGGCCTCTATATCATGACGACGGTCGGTATCGACACATGCCATAAACTCAGCCGAAGGGTCGATTGGCAGACGGTCAACAATGTGAATGGCCTGTCCGTTTTCTTTTTTCGTATCGACCACATTTATGGTTTCAGCCTCGTTTACAAGCACACCAGTATCGCCTACCTCACCACCCATCTCTGCATAGAATGGTGTCTGGTCGAGTACTACTTCATATACCACGCCTTTCTTCTGCTTCACTTCACGATATTTCAGGATGTGACAGGTATATTCGGTATAGTCGTATCCCACGAACTGCGTTTCGCCTTCGGCAAGAATGGTCCAGTCGCCCATTTCTACTTGTGCAGCGTTGCGAGCGCGCTCTTTCTGCTTCTGCATTTCGCGGTTGAATGCAGCTTCATCGACAGTCATTCCCTGCTCGCGGCATATAAGTTCGGTCAGGTCAAGCGGGAATCCGAAGGTGTCGAACAAGCGGAACGCATCCTCACCTGCAACGACAGTCTTGCCTTCAGCCTTTATCGATGCGATAAGGTCGTCGAGCAGACGGATGCCGTTTGCCAAAGTGCGGAGGAAAGAGTCCTCTTCTTCTTTCATCACCTTCATAATCAACTCACGCTGAGCTGCTATCTCTGGGAATGCATCGCCCATTTCCTCGATGAGTGTAGGGACGAGACGATATATGAATGCCTCTTTTTGTCCGAGGAACGTGTATCCGTATCGCACTGCACGGCGCAAGATTCGACGAATCACGTATCCAGCCTTGGCATTGCTTGGCAGCTGACCGTCGGCAATGGCAAATGCGATTGCACGCAGGTGGTCGGCAACCACACGCATTGCCACATCTGTTTTTTCATCAGTTCCGTATTTCACACCAGCCATATCGCCAATGACCTTGATAATAGGTTGGAATACGTCGGTATCATAATTTGAAGTCTTTCCCTGCAACGTACGAACCAGACGCTCGAATCCCATACCGGTATCAATCACCTTGGCTGGCAGCGGTTCGAGCGAGCCGTCGGCCTTACGATTGTATTGCATGAACACGAGGTTCCATATCTCGATTACCTGTGGGTGGTCTTTGTTGACTAATTCACGTCCCGGTACCTTGGCTTTCTCGTCGGCTGAGCGTGAATCGACATGAATTTCTGAGCACGGGCCACACGGACCTGTATCGCCCATTTCCCAGAAGTTGTCGTGCTTGTTGCCATTGATGATGTGATCTTTTGGCAAGAACTGCTCCCAGATGGCAGCAGCCTCGTTGTCGCGCTCAAGACCTTCATCGGCCGAGCCCTCAAACACTGTGGCATAGAGGTCGGCAGGATTGATTTTGAGTACATCGACAATATACTCCCATGCCCAGCTGATGGCCTCTTTCTTGAAGTAGTCGCCAAACGACCAGTTGCCAAGCATCTCAAACATTGTATGATGATAAGTGTCGTGACCCACTTCCTCAAGGTCGTTGTGCTTTCCACTCACACGCAGGCACTTCTGAGAGTCAGCCATACGGCGGCAGATCGGAAGAGCGTCGTGTAGGGAAA
>CAMHPM010000152.1 GCA_946187025.1 uncultured Prevotellaceae bacterium | reverse complement strand
CCGCAACACGCCGAAGGCCAAGGCGCGACGACAGGCCACCCACAGCGAGGCGAAAAGGCCCCCCTCTTATCCCCCCAGGGGGGGGAGGATGCCATCCGGGGAGAAGACCCCCTCCCCCTGCGGGTACTCCCCCTTTCAGGTGGGAGAGTCCATCCGGATGGAAATCGGCCCCCCTCTTATCCCCCCAGAGGGGGGAGGATGCCATCCGGATGGAATCACTCCCCCCTGGGGGAGCAGGAGGGGGCTTTCTTGCTTTGCTATCTCTTTCGCCCTGTCCCTATTTCTCTTTCCCTTTTTTGTAAACAAGATGTAAACAAAATGTAAACAAAATGTAAACAAAAACATTTGGTCAATTGAATGACAATGCGTAAATTTGCAGCGTAAAACAAAATTATGACATCATGAACCGACTGAAAAGAACGATGGTAATGGCGGTGTGTCTGGTCCTCCTGGCACCAGTGGCACTACGCGCACAGACGTATGAAAATATGTGGAAACAAGTGGAAAAGGCTCAGGCCGACGACCTGCCACGCCAGGTGCTGGCCGAAAGTGAGTCGATAATGCAGAAAGCCCGGAAGGAGAAGAACTTCGCCTGGCAGATGAAGGCGTGGGTTACGATCGTGACAGCCAAGATGAGCCTCGACCCCGACAGCTTCGACATAAGCAGGCTGCCCGAGATACATCCCGACGGCATAGGCGAGGAGGCCATCTACCATGCCGTCATGGCCACTGCCTACCAGGCTGCGATGAGGACATCGACCGTGGTGAACGATGCCGAGACCCTGACCGAATACACGGCCCGCCGCGACGAACACTTTGCCAAGATGATGGAAAACGGCGACAAGCTGGCCGATGCCGACATCGAGCCCTACCTGCCGCTGATGACCAAAGGCGACGACAGCCAGCTCTTCGGCCACGACCTGCTGTCGGTGTTCGTCAGGTTCAACACCCAGCACAACCCTCTGCTCGACAACAAGAGCCGTACGAAGCTATATGCCGACGCAGCACAGACCTACAAGCAGCGAGGCAACATGGAGGCATACACGCTGATGCAGCTGGAAAGCATAAAGTCGGGAATGGATTATGCGCCCGAAGGGATAAAGAAGTTGGGCGAGGCAATGCGAGCACTGCTGAAAGAGTCGGAGAACCTGAATGCAGGTGCCGACGTGGCAATGGAGCTGGTGATACAGAGTCAGGCTTTTGCCGACAATGACGAAAGGGTCACCTTCGCACGATGGGCTGCCAAGACGTTTGCACGGTCGAAACTCGTGAACGCATTCACCAACATAGAAAAAGAGATAATGCAACCAACGTGCCAGATACTTGTAGGCGACTACGAACATGCGCTGGTGGCCGGACTGCCTGCACACATCACACTGAAATATAACAACATGGATGCGGTGGAGATGGAGGTGAGGGCATTCAACGGACTCGACAGCAAACGCAGGCCCAAGACCGACGGACGCCTCATCGAACGGCGCACACACTCCTTTGCCACCACCCCCGACATCAGTATGCGCCGGGAGAAGCACCTGCCCTACCACGGCGAAGAGGCCGACAGCATCATCCTGCCTGCCGGCAAATATGTGGTCGTGTGCAGAAATGGCAAGACAGAAGCCGTGGAACGACTCGACATCACGTCGCTGACCATCTTCACCTACAACCTGCCCGACGACAAGGTGTGTGTAGCGGTGGTGAACAACATCACGGGACGTCCTGCATCCGGAGCCAAGGTGAGCTACTCCACCGACTCGGGAAAGACATTCACCGACATACAAACCGACCAGCGTGGCGAAGTGACCCTGAAGGCAACCCAGCGCATGATGGTGAAAGCCAGCATACCAGGCACCGACGACGAGACATCGGCCATCTCCTTACACAATTGGAGATATGACGACACACAGAAAACAAACATACAAACCCGGCTCTTCACCGACCGCACCATCTACCGGCCGGGGCAGACACTCCACCTCTCGGGCATAGTATTTGAACAGAAAGGCGACTACACACACACACTGGCCGGCATCGAGCACGAGTTCACGCTCTACGATGCCAACGGCGAGGAGGTGGCCAGCCAGACGGCACGCAGCAACGAATGGGGTGTGGTTGAGAGCGACTTCCTACTGCCAGTCGGACGTATGCCAGGCTCCTACCGCATCAGGGCCGGGGGCACATCGAAGGGATTCATGGTAGAGGAATACAAACGGCCTACATTCACCGTCGAGACACGTGAGGCAACCAGTCCCGAGGGTGAACGCGAATATACCTTCGGCGACACGCTCGTGGTGGAAGCCGTGGTGAAGACCTACTCGGGTGTGCCGGTACAGGGTGCCAAGGTGAGTTACAAGACCTATAGGCGCATCGGGGCATGGAAAGTGTTCGTATATCGCCCATGGGACGAGACAGGACAGGGAGAGACCACTACCGATGCCAACGGAGTGGCACACGTGACACTCAGACTGAACGGAGAAGACATTCCACACGATGCCAAGGCCGGCTACAAAGTGGAGTTCGACGTCACATCGACGGCAGGCGAGACACATTCCGAGTCGTTCCAGACCACCATATCGAAACAAGGATTCAACCTCGTTGTCAAGACAAAAGCAGAGGCCTACGACCTGGCCCACCCTGACGACATCGTGATTAAAGCCGAAAACGCCGGGGGCAAGCCACTCGACATCAAGGGGCGGTATGTCATAAAGCACACAAACAAGCAAGCGGGATACTGGCGAAACGACTTCGATGACGACGAGAAGGATGAGCCAGCCGTGTGGGAAGCCGACTTCGAAAGCGGCAAGCCGTTCCACATGCCACAGCTCCCGGCAGGATATTACATGATTTGTGCCTACGCAACCGACAGCCGTGGCAACACAATCACAGGCAAGGAGCGACTCACGGTGTTCAACTCCAACAACGCCACACCGATACTCGGAAAGCGGCAAGGTGAACGCAACACATATACCGAGCCGATGTTCCACTTCGACGTCATCCGCTTCTCGCCTACAAAGCCTGCTGTGCTATATGTGGCACCGGCCGACGACGACGTAAGCCTCAACTATGCCATCATATCCGACAAGGCTGTGATAGAGCGGCACACGGTGGTGATCGGCCGCGAACTGCGCAAGCTCACCATACCTTACCGCCCTGAATATGGCGACGGAGTATCGGTGGTGCTCTACTACGCACGCGACGGCAAGACATACATAGAACAACAGCCAATCTATCTGGCCGATCCGGAAAAAGAACTCAAGCTGGAATGGAAGAGCTTCCGCGACCGCCTCTATCCGGGACAGGACGAAGAGTGGATACTCACCGTGAAAGACAAGAACGGCAAGACGGTAGATGGAGCATCGCTCATGGCAACCATGTACGACTCGTCGCTCGATGCCCTGTACCCCCACTCGTGGCATCTCGACCTTGTCTTCCCACGTAGGATTCATCCGCTCCGGAGCCAAAGCCTGCAACTCAACCACGCTGTGCAGTTCTTCCTCAGCCAGGACATCACACAACAAAGCACAGAAGCACGCGCCTGGGACGAGCTGACCACATACATCCAGGGAGGCTACGGCCGACGCATGATGCGTCTTGCAGGAGGACTACCTGTCATGGCCATGGCCAAAGCGTCGAACGACGTGAATATGGCCGAGTTTGAAGGCCTTCAGATAACAGATGTCGATGAAGCCCTGCAGGGACGAATAGCCGGATTGGACATAGCCGAGGAATCGCCTGCGATAGAAACAGATGCCGCCAACGGGAGCAAAGACCATAACGTGCAGCCACGTACCAACTTTGCCGAGACGGCATTCTTCGCCTCACACATACTCACCGACCCGAACGGCGACGCACACATCAGCTTCACCCTGCCCGAAAGCCTCACCGAATGGCAGCTGTTCGCACTGGCCCACACCAAGGACATGGACTATGGGGAGATAAGCGCCAAAGCTGTGGCCCGCAAGGACTTCATGGTACAACCCAACATGCCGAGGTTTGTGCGCGAGGGCGACAAGGCCAGCATCAGCACTTCGGTCATCAACCGCACGACCCAGGCCATCACCGCCGACATACACTTCCGCCTGCTCGATGCAGAAACCATGACCGAGGTCTATGCTGCCCGGCAGACCGTGGAGGTGGGAGCAGAAAAGACCGAGGCCGTCGCGTTCAGCTTCGACGTGAGCGACCGCTACTCCATGCTCGTGTGCGAGATAACGGGACAGAGCACAACCTTCAGCGACGGCGAGCGTCAATACCTGCCTGTACTCACGTCAAAACGATACGTGACCGAGACCATACCGTTCTACATCATGGCCGGCGAGACGTCGAAAAGCGTCGATATCCACACATTATTTAATAACAACAGCACCACGGCCACCGGCCGTCGCATGACCCTCGAGTTTACGCAAAACCCCGAATGGACCGTCATCGAAGCCCTCGAAGCAGTGAAACTGCCTAAAAACAACAACGCGCCCGACCTCGCAGCCGCACTCTATTCCAACGTGACAGCCGCACGACTGGCGCAGTCAGTGCCAGGACTCGGCGAGGCACTGGAGCAGACGGCACCCGCCACATCCGACCTCGATGCAGCCGACGACCACCTGCGCGACATCATCAGCCAGGAGTCGCCATGGATGCGCGATGCACACAAGGAAGCAAGGCAGCGCGCTGAACTCATCGACTTCTTCAACCCGGCACTCATCGCCACACGCACCGACCAGGCACGCGACCGACTGCTCGCCCTGCAACGCGAAGACGGAGCATGGAGCTGGTTTGAAGGTATGGACGGCAACTACTACATCACGCTCTCAGTGTGTGAGATGCTTGCCATGCTTGACGACGAGCAGACCCACGAGGCACTGATGCAAGGCATGAGATACCTCGACGCTAAAGAACTGGAATGGTATAAAGAAGCTAAACACCGTAAGCAAGACATCGTTCCGGGCGAAGCCACCCTGCACTACCTCTACGTGAGCTCGCTCGTGGCCGGACGCAAAGTGAGTTCAGAGGTGTCGGCCATGCGCGAAGCCTACATGAAGGTGCTGGCCAAGTCGTCGTCG
>CAMHPM010000151.1 GCA_946187025.1 uncultured Prevotellaceae bacterium | reverse complement strand
TGTCGGCATGGCGCAAGCAGGCCGAAGCCGAAGGACTGAAAATAAGAGTAGGACGCTGGCAAATACCAGGCGAACCGATTGCCGTATTGCTCGACTTCACACCTTTTTATAATAATAAGAACGAAATCTATTCATGGGCATGGCAACACTATCAGGTCGATTCGCTACATGCCTATGGCGACTACGACGAAGCATCGATGTTTGCATATGGTGCAGGACGGGTGGTGGAAAGCTACTACCGATTCTTCAAACTCACAGCCGACGACAATGTCGTGTTCCAGGCTCACGAGTGGATGACATGTCTCGGTGCACTGTATTTGCAGCAGGCTGTGCCACAGGTGGCAACCATATTTACGACACATGCTACAAGTATAGGCCGCAGCATCGCTGGAAACAACAAGCCACTTTACGACTATCTGTGGGCATACAATGGCGACCAGATGGCCGAAGAACTCAACATGCAGTCGAAACACTCGATAGAGAAACAGACGGCCATGCATGTCGATTGCTTCACAACTGTGAGCGACATCACGGCAACCGAATGTCGCGAACTGCTCGACAAACCGGTGGATGCCGTGCTGACCAACGGTTTCGAAAACGATTTCGTGCCACATGCAGGCAAGCCGTTTACAGATGCACGACGCAAGGCTCGCCGTGTCATGCTCAACGTGGCAAACAAACTGATGGGCACACAACTCGACGATTCGACGATCATAATCGGTACAGGCGGACGTTATGAGTTCAAGAACAAAGGCATTGATATGCTCATCGAGGCCCTTAACCGGCTGCGACTCGACGACAAACTCGAACGTAATGTACTCGTATTCATCAACGTACCGGCATGGGTGAGGGTCCGCGCATCGACTTGCAAAAGCGACTGGCCTCAAAACAACAGCAGACTGTGCCAAGCAGTGACCCACGCATTACGCACGAACTCCACAATCAAGACCAGGACATGGTGCTGGGACAGATGAATTGGCTCGATATGCACAACCGGGAAAATGAGCGTGTCAAAGTAATCTTCGTGCCATGCTACCTTGACGGCAACGATGGTATATTCAATATGCACTACTACGACTTGCTGACTGGTAACGACCTATGCATATATCCATCCTACTATGAACCGTGGGGCTATACCCCGACCGAGAGCGTAGCATTCCATGTGCCATGCATCACAACCGATCTCGCAGGTTTCGGATTGTGGGTAAATACACTATGCGGACGTTACAGCCAGCTGGCTGATGGCGTCAAAACCATTCATCGCACCGACAACAACTTTGCGGAAGCGGCCGATGAGATAAAGAATACGATACTCGAATTCACAAATCTCACTCCATCACAGATAAAGAAAATTAGAGCAAATGCGGCTGCAATTGCCGAGAAGGCATTGTGGCAACATTTCATCGAAAACTACTACAAAGCATACGACATTGCACTTACCAAACGTAACAAACGAATAGAATAAACTCAATAAGTAAATAATGACTATGAGAATTAAAGCAAGCAACGCCAACAACCCTAATTGGCGCGACGTTACAGTCAACACATCATTGCCCGAGGCACTCATGCCTCTGAACGAAATTGCCCACAACATGTGGTGGGCTTGGAGTCACGAAGCCAAAGAACTCTACAAAGCTATGGACGAGCAACTGTGGCACGACGTGAACCAAAACCCCGTGCTCATGCTCTCACGCATCAACTACAAACGCCTCGAGCAGTTGGCAGAAGACAAGAAGTTCATTACTATGATGAACAAAGTGTACAAGGAATTCCGTACATACATGGACGTTGAGCCCGACCAGAAACGCCCGTCAGTGGCATACCTGTGTATGGAATACGGTTTGAGCCATGTACTTAAGATCTATTCAGGAGGACTTGGAATACTTGCTGGTGACTATATCAAGGAGGCATCCGACTCAAATGTACGTATGACGGCAGTAGGTTTCCTCTACCGTTTCGGCTACTTCACCCAGACATTGTCGATGGATGGACAGCAAGTTGCCAACTATGAAGCTCAGAACTTTGCGCAGCTGCCTATCGAACGTCAGAACGACGCAAACGGCGAACCGATGGTAATCGACGTTCCATACAACAACTACACAGTACATGCATACGTGTGGAGAGTGAACGTTGGACGTGTGAAGCTCTATCTGCTCGATACTGACAACGAACTCAACAGCGAGTTCGACCGCTCTATCACCCACTCACTCTATGGTGGCGACTGGGAGAACCGCCTGAAGCAAGAGATTCTGCTCGGTATCGGTGGAGTGCTGACTCTGCAGAAACTCGGCATTAAGCCCGACATATATCACTGTAACGAGGGTCATGCCGCATTGTGCAATGTTCAGCGTCTCGTTGACTATGTGAAGCAAGGATTCACATTCAACGAAGCACTCGAACTTGTACGCACATCGTCACTCTATACTGTTCATACACCAGTACCAGCCGGTCACGACTATTTCGACGAAGGTCTCTTCAGCAAATACATGAGCTGTTATCCACAGATGCTCGGTATCGGTTGGGACGATTTCATGGGCATGGGACGCATCAACCCTGAAGACCATGGCGAGCGTTTCTGCATGTCAACATTCGCATGCAACACCAGTTCGTGGGTCAACGGTGTGAGCTGGCTCCACGGCAAGGTATCAAAAGATATGTTCTCCGGCATTTGGAAAGGATACTTCCCAGAAGAGCTTGACAACGTGGGTTACGTAACCAACGGTGTTCACTTCCCTACATGGAGTGCTACCGAATGGAAGGAACTCTATGGCAAGTATCTGCCAAAGAGCTATTACCACGATCAGAGCAATGCCAAGCTCTGGGAAAGCATCTATAATGTGCCTGACGAAGAGATATGGAAGACTCGCAAAGAACTGAAGGTGAAACTGGTTGACTACATCAAGCAGCAGTTCCGCGAAGACTGGCTGAAGAACCAGGGCGACCCATCGCGCATCGTTTCAATCCTGCAGAAGATAAGTCCTGATGCACTTACTATTGGTTTTGCACGCCGTTTTGCAACATATAAGCGTGCTCACCTGCTCTTCTCCGACCTCGATCGTCTGGCAAAGATTGTCAACAACCCTGACTATCCGGTTCAGTTCCTCTTTGCTGGTAAGGCTCACCCTGCCGATGGTGGTGGACAAGGTCTTATCAAGAAGATTTACGAGATAAGCCGCCGTCCTGAGTTCCTCGGCAAGATTATCTTCCTTGAGAACTACGACATGAAGCTCGCACGACGCCTTGTAACAGGTGTGGATATCTGGATGAATACACCTACGCGTCCGCTCGAGGCATCGGGTACATCAGGCGAAAAGGCTCTGATGAACGGTGTTGTAAACCTCTCTGTACTTGATGGCTGGTGGCTTGAGGGCTATCGCGAAGGCGCAGGATGGGCTCTCACCGAGAAGCGCACCTACCAGAATCAGGATCAGCAAGACCAACTCGACGCTGCAACTATCTACTCTCTGCTCGAGAACGAGATACTCCCGCTCTACTATGCTAAGAACGAGAAGGGCTACAGCGAAGGCTGGATAAAGACTGTGAAGAACTCTATAGCACAGATTGCTCCTCACTACACCATGAAGCGTCAGCTCGACGACTATTACTCTAAGTTCTACAATCCGTTGGCTGCTCGTGCCAAGGTGCTCTTTGCCAACAACTGCCAGAAGGCACGCGAGATAGCTCGTTGGAAGGAACTGGTGGCTGAGCGCTGGGATAGCATCCACGTTGTTTCGAGTGAGAAAGACCCTGCACTGATTGCTGGCAATGTTATGACCGGTAAGGTTTATAACATAACAATCAATGTAGATGAGCAAGGACTTGACGACGTTGTGGGCGTAGAACTTGTGTGCCTGCGTGCCGACAAAGAAGCTAAGCTCCATGTGTCGCAGGTAGAGCCACTGCAGGTGGTACGCCGCGAAGGCAACATATTCACCTTCCAAGGCACCCACACAGTCGAGGTTGCGGGCGACATAAAGGTTGCTTACCGCATGTATCCTAAGAATGCCGACCTGCCACACCGCCAGGACTTCTGCTATGTGAAGTGGTTCAACTGATTTACGCATAACAGTTTATATTGAACTCAACATGTCTTAAAGGCCATCCGCTGACTTGGTGTCATGCGGATGGCTTTGTTTGTCTCGTGGTGTCTTTGTGTGCTTGCATTTATAGTTTTATTCTGTTGTTATGAAAAAAAGTTTCGTTCGTACAAAATAAAAAGTAGGTAGTTGTCGTTTTTATAATTGATAATTACAAATTGCAACTTTCAATAAAAGCTACTATTTGCCTATGATGGATTTTACTCTAATCGACTCAACATTAAACTCCCAGTCTTGGTCGGATGATGTCGATCCGATAACAGAACTTGATGGCATGACTATGTTACATGCCGGAGAAGATACATTGTCATTTTTGCGACTGTTTGCTCGTGATTTCCGTCCCACTGCTTAACCCTCATAATCAGAGACAGTGGCAGACACTTCCCAAATACTTAAATTGTTGGCATCGTGTGCAGATGTCAAACGACTGAGTGATGCTATACGTCATCGCAAGTCGGATATACAAGTGACCGGTCTCGTGGGATCGGCCACTGCATTGGTATGTGCTGTGTTGCGCAGGTCGGGTGGGGTGCCTGGCACCATGCTGTGTGTGATGGACGATGAGGAAACCGCAGCATATTTCTATCACGATCTGACCCAGATGCTTGGCGACGATGGTGTGATGTTCTTCCCTTCGTCGTATAAGCGTGCCATAAAATATAATCAGCGTGACGAAGCCAACGAAATACTGAGAACCAATGTGTTGACGAGGCTTTCCACACCTTCGGCCGCTGGGCAGGATAACGGCATTGTTATAGTTGCCTACCCTGAGTCGTTGGCCGAGATGGTTGTGGCCAAGGATGAGCTGGCCGAGCATTCGCTGACAATAAATCTGGGCGACATGCTCGATGTGACTGAACTTGAGGAACGTCTGTTTGCTCTCGGATTTGTTCGTGCCGACTATGTTTATGAGCCTGGTCAGTTTGCTATGCGTGGTAGCATTGTCGATGTGTTTTCG
>CAMHPM010000150.1 GCA_946187025.1 uncultured Prevotellaceae bacterium | reverse complement strand
CAAGAGTCGGCAGTGACATATAATCCGATGTTCTCAGTGGCGTCCAGTCGGCGCGGTAGAACTTCACAATGCTGTCCCATCCTCCTGCATTCACCGAGTGTATGAGGCAGATGATGTCAGTACCTTTCGGCCGGCACATCTGAAGTTCTGCATGTTCGGTCAGCTTAAGTTTCAGCACCGACGGAGTGAGTTTCGTGAGGCGTGAACGGCCACGAAGAGCATTGGCCACATCGTTGTCGAGTCCTGCATCGATAAAGTCGATGAGGTCGAGGCGATCGTTACGTGTGAGTGTTGGGAGAAGCGAGTCGGGCATCGATACAAACAAGTCGCGAATGTCTTGTGCACCTGCTTGCAGCATGTGCATCATAAACAACGTAGATAACACTAACCTCATGCGCTTTGCGAAGATTGAAGATGGAACATCTGGATGACTCATTGTTGTTGATGGTTGATGGTTGATGGTTGATAGTTGATGGTTTATAGTTTATAGTTGATAGTTTATTGTTTATTGTCTATTGTTTATTGTCTATTGTTTATTGTCTATTGTTGATTTGTACTAAGTTCTTAAGTTTCTTCAGCACGATGTCACGCTGGCTTTTTGTGCATCCGATGAAGTATATACTCAATCCCGACGAAATAAGCGATACGATGCTGACACATACCACCTGTGTCAGCGGGTGTTCGTGCATACCGCCATACACATGAAGCAGCAATGGTAGTATGCTACCCACAGCAACGACCAGCATGGAACGCAGCAGCACTTCGCGCACATAGGTCAGTATTGACAACCCTACAGCAGGACATACAATCAGTACTCTCACCACCTGAGTGATGACGAACACCACAAGCTGTGCCACAAGCACCACTATCGGCGAATAGCCCTTCCACAGCAGCCACGCTGCTATAGGCACGATAAGTAGCAGTATGTTGGCTTCAATCATCTGGAACTTGGCAATGCGCCCTGTGGCGTGGATAGTGATACACATCACCTGTCCGAGGCTCTGAACCACAGCCATCATCAGCGCCAGTCGCACAAACCACACGGTGTAAGGCGGGATGTCTTCGCCCAGCCACACATAGAGTATGAACGATGTCTCGAGCAATATGGGTAGCGAAAGGAGGAAAAGGAGCATGGCTGCTATACGCGACGAGTTGATGACGAGCATGTGAAGGTAGCTGTTGTCGCCTGCAGCATAGCTCTTCACTATCTGCGGACGTGCTGCGGCAAGGAAGTTGTCGGCAAACGAACTCACTTTGTTCTCAACGGCAAAAGCCACAGCAAAAGCCGCATTGAGCAGCGGACCGTAGAAGTAATTGAACAGAAGGTTTATCCCCTGGGTGAACCCCACCGTTGCAAGCGTGCCGTTGAATGTCCATCCGCCAAACTTGAGCATACTGACAAACAGTTTGCGGTCGAACACCCATTTGCCACGTGTCTCGGCAAAGTTCATGCGGCAATACATGCCATAGATGATACGCAGGCTCACCTGTACCAGCATCACCAATGCCGCATAGAGTATCAGTTTGTCCGTGTTGGCATACTTCACGAGAAACACTATGATGAGGTTTACAAACACATTATATATACCTATAGATGCAAACACACCCATTCGTTCGTGTGCCACGATAAGTGCATCGTATGGTGCGCACATGATTCCGATGAGCGAAGTGACGATCGAGAACTGATACACCGTCACGGTTGCCGCAAGACGCTCGTGGGGCACATTAAGGAAATTGAACACATAATACAACCCTACCGTCTCGGCAAGGATGAACACCACGGCTGCAATGGTGAGATGCACGCTGCGAGCTGTGCTGAACACCGCATGGAGGCGTTCCACGCCACTACCCCGCCCCTGTTCAAAGGTGATGAACCTCATCGTGGCAGCCTCGATGCTGTTGAGCACTGCAAACACACCCATCACACCGCCTACCACACCGAAGATGCCGTAATCGCTCTGTCCGAGCGTGTCGATTACAACACGTGTGGTAAACAGGCTCACGAGCAGTTGCACCAACATCTGCAAATAAAGATAGATGGTGTTGCGAGCCAATCGCGTAGTGCGGTTCTGTTGCAGGTTTTCGCTATTCATAGGTCAGGGTATCACAAAAGGCACGATGCCAATATATATAACGTATGATTGCGTTCGCGTATTGCCTTGTCGATATATTTTAACGATTTGCCAGGCCTCTGGCTGGCGAAATAGTTCTCGGCCAGCCCACACATGGCAGCAAAATAAGCCGTCGATGTTTCTTCGTCAAGGCTGTCCATCCTGTTGCCCGACAGCTTCATGCCCATGAGCAGCGCATCGTAGAGCGCATCATCCCGCCTGATACCAAGCTTGTCTATATCCTGCAGCAGGCGACGCACCACCCAGTATGCATCTATTGATGCATAGTTGCCCATCTCCTTCGAAGTGAAACTGCCCTGATGGCGGTTGTAGATATAAGTTGTCTGCGCCACGGTGGTTGTCCTCCTTGCCAGGCGGAACAGCACAAACGAGAGCAACGTGTCCTCATATCTCGTGCCTTCCGGAAATCCCACCTCGGCAAACAGGCGAGAAGCAAACACCTTGCCACACGCAAATCCGGTGAGCCGTTCCGTTGGTTCGCCATCGGCATGTCTGACGAGCATCTTCACCCTGCCCCCATCGGCCTCGGCCATCGACCCCTCCACCACGTCGGCATCCGCCGCATCGGCCGCTGCGAGCCAAGCCTCCACAGCACCTTGCGGCAACTCATCGTCGGCATCGACAAACGTCACATAGCGAGCATCGATATGCCTCAAAGCCATGTTACGTGCTGCCGATACACCACTGTTCTCGTCCAGGCTGATGACCGTGAGGCGGCTGTCGGTGCATTCATTCTGCAACCTGGCCACAGCACCATCCGTGCTTCCGTCGTCAACCACCACCACGCGCAATCCGTAGCGGGTGTGCTGTCCCAGCACCGACTCTACACACACCCTCAGCCCATCGCCTGCATTATAGGCCGGCACGACAACCATGAGGTCACACGCCGGCGAGGCATCGACCTCATGCCTCCTTATGCACGAAGTGGCACCATCGGGATGCCTTGTCGCCAACACAGCCTCGGCCACTTCGAGTGGCATATCCACACGACGCGGCGGCAACACATGGCGCAACACACCAAACCACAAACGGCAGGTGTGAGTAGGACGAGCAATGCTGAGTATCTTGGCAATGTGATACATAAAAAAAGAGGGGGGCTCATGGCCTCCCTTTCTTCTTTTTTATTTCTTCTTCATCACTGCATAGCGGCTCATGAACTTATCAACACGTCCTGCCGTATCGACAAGCTTAGCCTTACCCGTGTAGAACGGATGCGATGTAGATGAGATTTCAAGTTTGATGAGAGGATACTCCTGACCCTCAAATTCGATTGTCTCGTTTGAGCGTGCGCAAGAACGAGAAAGGAACATGTCGCCGTTAGACATGTCTTTGAACACTACCGGGCGATAGTTCTCTGGATGAATACCTTTTTTCATTACGTTTCTGTTTTGTTTTATTGTTTTTATACAGTTCAATTTATGTTCTGGTGAACAATAAACTCGTGCCTCTGGTCTGGCCTCGGAGCCAGAATCAGCGTGCAAAGGTACGAAGAAATTTACAAACGACAACCATCATAAGGCTTTTTTTTCACCATATCACGCGTTTTTTCTCCAATCACACGTGTTTTTAACAATAAACAGGCATGTTTTGTCGTTAATTATATCAAAGCTTATACACACCCCGAATCAACATAACAGCCATGAAAGTAAAGATGATACTGCCAGCCTTGCAGGAAGCCGAAAGCCCATATTGGCGACCGATCAAGTATTCGCTCTTTCCGCCTGTCGGATTGGCGACTCTCGCTGCATACTTCACTGATGCCGACGATGTTGAGATTCAAGACCAGCACGTTGAGCGACTGACGCTCGACGACTCTCCCGACCTGGTTTGCATACAAGTATATGTCACCAATGCCTATCGTGCCTACGAGATAGCCGACAACTACCGACGCCGTGGCGTGTATGTGGCAATGGGCGGCCTGCACGTCACCAGCCTTCCCGACGAAGCAGCTCAACATGCCGACACCCTCATCCTGGGGCCGGGCGAAGAGGCGTTTCCACGTTTTGTCAACGATTTTCGCGAGGGGCATCCCCTCAAACGCTATGTGGCCAAATGGAGGAGTCTGGAGAATATTCCGCCCGTACGTCGCGACCTCATCAAGCGCGAAAAGTATTTCGTTCCCAATTCGCTGGTGGTATCGCGTGGCTGTCCCCACCATTGCGACTTCTGCTACAAAGATGCATTCTACGGCGATGGCAAATCGTTCTACACTCAACGTGTTGACGATGCATTGGCCGAAATCGAGAGGCTTCCGGGCCGACACCTCTATTTCCTCGACGACCATCTGCTGGGCAACCCCAGGTTTGCATCGTCGCTGTTCGACGGAATGCGCGGCATGGGGCGCGTGTTCCAAAGCGCAGCCACCGTTGCCTCGGTTCTGAAGGACGACTTGATTGAACGTGCTGCCGAGGCAGGATTGCGAAGCCTGTTCTTAGGGTTCGAGACATTTTCGCCCGAGAACCTACGTTCGAGCAACAAACTGCAGAACCTGTCGAGGGACTACGTAGCAGCCGTCAACCGCCTGCACAGCCTTGGCATCATGATCAACGGCAGCTTCGTGTTCGGCCTCGACCACGACGGCCCCGACGTATTTCGCCGCACCGTCGATTGGGGCATCGAGCACAGCATCACCACCGCCACATTCCACATACTCACCCCCTACCCCGGCACTCGCCTCTTCCAGCAGATGCAGCGCGACGGACGCATCACATCCTATGACTGGAGCCGCTACGACACCCGCACCGTCGTCTATAAGACCATAGGCCTCTCGGCCGAAGAACTGAAGAACGGCTACGACTGGGCCTATCACGAGTTCTACACATGGAGCAACATCTTCAAGTCGAGTTTCGGTCACGACAACCTGAAGCAACAGCTGGCCCACCTCGCCTACATGGGCGGCTGGAAGAAATTCGAACCCTTCTGGAAC
>CAMHPM010000149.1 GCA_946187025.1 uncultured Prevotellaceae bacterium | reverse complement strand
CGTCCGCTCACCGCGCGCATCATCCGCCAGGAGGAGGGGCTGACCGTGTATGCCTGCAACGGCACTCCGACCGACTGCATCAAGCTGGCTATATCGCAGTTCTGCCCGCGGCGTCCCGACCTCGTGCTGGGCGGCATCAACCACGGCGACAACTCGGCGGTCAACGTACACTATTCGGGCACCATGGGAGTTGTGATCGAAGGGTGCCTCAAAGGCATTCCGTCGGTCGGGTTCTCGTACTGCTCACACAGCATGGACATCGACTTCGACCCCATGCGCGTATATATAAATAAGGTGTTGGAGTATGTGCTGACCCACGGCTTGCCGCAGGGTGTCTGCCTCAATGTCAATGCACCCGATGCCAAGACCTATCGCGGCATGAAGCTTTGCAGCATGGGTCACGGCTTGTGGCAGAACGAGCTCGTGGCACACAACCATCCGCGTGGCGGACAATACTACTGGCTCGTGGGCGAGTTCAATGCCGAGGCTCAGGATGAACCGTCGGCCGACTTCAGCTGCCTGAAGGAGGGATATGTCACAGTGACACCAACGAAGATCGATGTCACAGCATGGGAAGCCATGGACCAACTGGCCGGATTGCAGATGGAGGCCGAGGGCTGACATGCGATGCCGGATAACACAAAACAAGGAAAAGCATGAAATACTATCTCATATCGGGCGAAGCCTCGGGCGACCTACATGCGTCGAACCTGATGAAAGCACTGCTGGCCACCGACTGCAGAGCCGAATTCCGCTTCTACGGAGGCGACCTCATGCAGAGCGTGGGTGGCACGATGGTGCGCCACTACCGCGAGCTGGCCTATATGGGATTCGTGCCTGTGCTGACACATCTGCCCACCATACTGCGCAACATGAGCCGTTGCAAGGCCGACATAGTGGAGTGGGGACCCGATGCCGTGATACTGGTTGACTATCCGGGCTTCAACCTCGACATCGCACGTTATGTGCATTCGCAGACACAGATACCGGTGTTCTACTACATATCACCCAAAGTGTGGGCATGGAAGGAGTATCGCATAAAGAACCTGCGGCGCGATGTCGATGTGCTGCTGTCGATACTTCCGTTTGAAACCGACTATTTCCGCCGCCACAAATGCGATGCAACCTATGTGGGCAACCCGTGCGTGGATGCCATCGATGAGTTCCGGCAGTCGGAATACGGCCACGAGACATTCGCACAGTTTACAAGTGCCAACCAGCTTGGCAGCCAACCCATAATCGCAATCCTGGCCGGCAGCCGCAAGCAGGAGATACGCGACAACCTGCGTATCATGCTGCAAGCCACGGCTCACCTCACTTCGCACCAGATGGTGATTGCAGGTGCGCCGGGCATCGACCCGTCCTACTACCGCCGCTACATACCGGCCGACCGCCAGGTGAGTGTGGTGTTCGGACAGACCTATCGGCTGCTTGCACAGGCCGAAGCCGCACTTGTGACCAGCGGGACGGCAACCCTCGAGACGGCACTGCTCAAGGTGCCGCAAGTGGTGTGCTACTACACCGCCTTCGGACGTTTCATCTCGCTCATGCGACGCATGTTGCTGAAGGTGAAATACATATCGCTCGTCAACCTCATTGCCGACCGCGAAGTGGTGACCGAACTGGTGGCCGAGCAGATGACAGCAACCAATGTGAGGCAGTCGCTCGAAAAAATCATAGAAGGAGGAGATGGCCGGCAGGCTATGCTCGATGCCTACGACGACGTGATACACCGCCTTGGCAGCAGCGGAGCATCAAGGCGTGCGGCCGATGTAATTGTGAAGAAACTAACTCAGCAACGATAAAACAATGGAATATAAGCGGATATACAGCGAAGCCGACGTGAAGGCTTTGATAGAGAGTGTGAAGGGACTTACATACGAGGGACGTCTCGATATCGGTGGAGGTCAGGTGCTGGTCAATGCCAAGGAGGCAGTTGCCAACCTCGTGTCGCAGGTCGAACCCCACATAGGCAATGTGTGTTATTCGGGCATGATACATAAGTTGTCGGTCGTTCGCGACAAACTGGTGGAACAAGGCTACTTGCCAGCCTCGTAGGCCGATACCTTGTTGGTCAGTTCGATGAAGTCTTCGACCGACAGCTGCTCCGGCCGGCGGCTCGACAGCTCGTCGGTCAGCAGTGGCGAATCGCTGCCCACAATCTGGCGGAGTCCGTTGCGCAGCATCTTACGCCTCATCGTAAACACCGTTTTCACAATACGCTTGAACAGTCGTTCGTCACATCCGAGCGACTGTCTTTCGTTTCTGCGTAGGCACACCACGGCACTTTTCACCTTTGGTGGCGGGTTGAACACATGTTCGCTCACTGTGAACAGATATTCCACATCGTACCACGCCTGCACCATGATGCTCAGCACACCATAGGTCTTGCTGCCCGGTGCGGCAGCCATTCGCTCGGCAACCTCTTTCTGAATCATGCCTGTGCAACAAGGTATGAGGTCTTTGTTGTCGAGCATCTTGAAGAAAATCTGGCTCGATATGTTGTATGGATAGTTGCCCGTAAGCACAAACTGGCGCCCGCCGAATACCTCGCCGAGGTTCATGCGCAGGAAATCGGCCTCGATGATGCCCTCGGCCAGTTCGGGGAAATGCTCGTGCAGATAGGGCACCGACTCGCGGTCAATCTCAACTACACTCAGTTCGCGCTCCTTGCGAAGCAGAAACTGGGTGAGCACACCCGTGCCGGGACCTACCTCCAATATCGGTATGTCGGGACACGCATCGACAGTGTCGGCAATGCGGCTGGCGACATCCATATCGGTCAAGAAGTGTTGTCCGAGAAACTTTTTTGGCCTTACTTGTGAAAAATATGCTTTCATCGTTGTCGTTATTCACATTTATTCCTTAAATTTGCAATGACAAAGGTAATGAATATTTACGATTTGACGATTTACGAACTATGATTTATTGCCAAAAAGACGCAAATTAACCCTTTGTTCGGTGTAGAATGAAGCAGATACTGTCAAATAGCCTGAAGGTGTTGCTGCCAATATTGCTTGGCGGCGCTATCTTGTATTGGATGTATCGCGGCTTCGATTTTGCCCGTGTGGGCGACACTTTGCTCCATGGCACCAACTGGTGGTGGATGGCCTTTTCGCTTGTGTTTGGAGTGACGGCACAGGTGTTTCGCGGCCTCAGGTGGTGTCAGACACTCGAGCCGCTGGGCGAACGCCCGTCGGCCATGACCTGTGTACATGCCATCTTCCTGTCATACACCACGAGCCTTGTCATTCCGCGCTCGGGCGAGGTGACACGGTGTGGCATCCTTTCGCGCTACGAGGGTACGTCGTTTTCAAAGGCTTTAGGCACCGTGGTGACCGAGCGCATCATCGATTCGCTCATTATCGTGGTCATTGCCTTGGTGGTGTTTGTGTTCCAGATTGGCACGTTCATGCGATTCTTCGACGAGACGGGCACCAGTTTTACCGACTGCCTCCATTCGTTCACCACTACAGGATATATCGTGACGGCTGTCTGCGTGGTTGCAACGGCCCTGTTCCTCTATTTCGTGGCACGTCATTTCACTGTCTTTTCACGCCTGAAGAAGGTAGTTGCCGACATTCGCGACGGCATCCTCTCGCTGCGCAACGTGCGCCGTAAGTGGCTGTTTGCCGCCTACACGTTTGGCATCTGGGGCAGTTATTTTCTACATTTCTACATCACTTTCTTCTGCTTCCCGTTCACCGAGTCGCTGTCGGTCATGACAGCACTCATCGCCTTCGTTGTCGGTAGCTTTGCTGTAATCGTTCCCACACCCAACGGCATGGGGTCGTGGCACTTTGCCGTGAAGACCATACTCGTGATGTCGGGGGTGGAGAATGCAGCCGATGCTGAGACCTACGTTCTCATCGTTCATGCCATACAGACGGCTCTCATGCCTGTGCTGGGCATGTATTCGGCAATCATGTTGCTGAACAAGAAGCGTGTGTGACGTGTGTGTGCTGCTGTTTACGTGAGTTCATTATTAATCTTTATATATAAATCACAACTAATTATGACAATCTTAGACTTACAACCTCAGAATGTGTGGCGGCAGTTTCATGCGCTCACACAGATTCCGCGCCCATCGGGCCACACAGCCGAAGTAGCCAACTACTTGGTTGAGTTTGGAAAGAAAAACGGAGCCGAGGCATTCATCGACGGTGCAGGCAACGTGGTGATGCGTGTAGGTGCCACTCCAGGATACGAGAATCGTGCCACCGTGGTGCTGCAGGCCCACATGGACATGGTGCCTCAGAAGACTAAAGACAGTGCTCACAACTTCGAGACCGACCCTATCGAGACTTGGGTTGACGGCGAGTGGCTGCGTGCAAAAGACACCACACTGGGTGCCGACGATGGTATGGGTGTGGCTGCTGCTATGGCCATCGTTGAGGATAAAACGCTGGAGCACGGTCCGATTGAGGTGCTCATTACCCGCGACGAGGAGACGGGAATGTACGGAGCGTTCGAGCTTGCACCCGATACTCTCACCGGAAAATACCTGCTCAACCTCGACAGCGAGACCGAGGGTGAAATCACAATCGGTTGTGCAGGCGGTATGGATGTGGTTTGCACGATGGAATATCAGGAGATGAATGTAGAGCCGGAAGGCATGGTGGCCTACACTATTGCCATAAAGGGCTTGCTGGGAGGCCATTCAGGACTTGAAATCAACGAGGGTCGTGCCAACGCAATCAAGCTGCTTGCCCGTGTGCTCTATGCAGCTGCCGGCGAGGGGCTGGCACATCTCTGCACCTGGCATGGCGGCAACATGCGCAATGCCATTCCGCGCGACGGCGAGGCAACCGTCTTGGTGCCTGCTGCCAAGGAGCAGGAGTTCGTTGCATTGGTCGGTAAGTGTGCCGAGACATTTGCCCGCGAATATGCAGACATTGAGAAAGACGGCATCCAACTCACCGCCACTCCGGCCGACATGCCGCAGAAGGCTGTGCCTACCGACATACAAGACAACCTCATCAATGCAGTGCTGGCAGCACAGGATGGTGTGATGCGCAACATCCCGACCATTCCGTCGATTGTCGAGACATCGAGCAACCTGGCAATCATCAGCAT
>CAMHPM010000148.1 GCA_946187025.1 uncultured Prevotellaceae bacterium | reverse complement strand
TGGCATTCATGCGGTCGATGAGGGTCTTCATCTGCCCGCTCATCTCATAATAATAAATAGGTGTAGCCCAACAGACGACATCGGCCTTCAGCACCTTGGCCATGATGTCGTTCACATCGTCGGAGATGACGCATCGTCCCAACTTCTGACAGCCGAGACATCCCTTGCAGAACTGGATGTCCTTGCCTGCAAGCGAAATCTTCTCCACATCGTGTCCTGCCGACTTGGCACCTTCGGCGAATTTGTCGGCAAGCATGTCGCTGTTTGAACCGCGACGCAAACTTGTTGAAATTACTATTACTCGTTTCATAATCTTGTATAACCCAGAGTTTTCATGCAACGGCAACCATCCTTCTTGATTGCCCAAGATACTTAATCAAATGAAGAATGTGGACAGTCCTGTATGTCGTCCACATTCCTCTTTTATTGTTTTCATTATGAATTATGCATTACGCATTATGCCTCAATGTCGTTGTCGGGCTCTTCAGCTGCTTTGCGTACCGGACGGCGGCTGCGACGTTTGTTTTCCTCGACCGGTTTCTCTATCTTCACTCCTGCAAGTTCTGGGTCGATGAGTATGCGTCCGCAGTATTCGCAAACGATGATTTTCTTTCTCATGCGCACATCGAGTTGTCGCTGAGGCGGAATCTGTGCGAAGCAACCACCACACGAGTCGCGCTGTACATACACGATACCAAGGCCGTTGCGTGTGCTCTTACGTATGCGTTTGAACGATGTGAGCAGGCGTGGCTCTATCGAGAGTTCGAGGTTCTTTGCCTTCTCGCGCAGTTTCTCTTCGTCGGCCTTTGTTTCGGCTACGATTTCATCGAGTTCGTTCTTGGTCACTTCGAGGTCTTGCATACGTTCGTCGAGTGTTGCCTGGCTTGCTGCGAGCAGCTCGCGTTTTGCCTGCTCGGCTGTCTGTGCTTCGCGGATGCGCTTGTTGAAGAGTTCGACCTCGAGTGTCTGATATTCTATCTCTTTGTTCAGCGTGTCATATTCGCGGTTGTTGCGCACATTGTCGAGCTGTGCCTTATAAGTATCAATCTTGTTATTGGCCAACACTATGTTGTTCTTCAGTTCGGTCACGGTGGCACGCAATGTCTCGATAGATGCACTGGTGCGTTCCATGCGGGTCTTCAGGCCTTCTACTTCGTCTTCGAGGTCTTCTACTTCGAGTGGTAGTTCGCCGCGGAGGGTACGTATGCGGTCAATCTCGCTCAGTACTGTCTGCAACTGGTAGAGCAGTTTCAGTTTGTCTTCTACCGGCAGTTCTTGTGGTGATAGTTTCTTTTTTGCCATTTTAGTTATTTGGTTTTTGAGTTTTTGAGTTCTTGAGTTTTTGAGTTCTTGAGTTCTTGAGTTTTTGAGTTCTTAAGTTTTCTTTCCGGATGGCTAATCTTCAATCTTCAATTTTCAATCTTCAATTTTCAATCTTCAATTTTCAATCTTCAATCTTCAATTTTCAATCTTCAATTTGCCCAACGCGCTAAATATGGGGTTGGTTCTCACTTCTGTGTCGAGCAACTTGAGTTGCGGACATGCCCTGCTTAACACCTCGCGCAGTATCTCGATGGTGTATTGCTCGCTTTCGTAGTGTCCGAGCTCGATGAGCAGCATGTCGGCTTCATGGCCGAAGAACCGATGATACCCTATCTCTCCGGTGATGAATGCATCGGCTCCAGCTGCCACAGCCTGGGGAATGAGGAATGCACCGGCTCCTCCGCACAGTGCCACCCGGCTTACGGCGGTTCCGTTCCAGCCATTATAATGCAGATGGTCGAAACCGAACACGCGACCTACCTGGGCGATAAACTCATCGCGGCTCACTGGTGCCGGCAACAAGCCTGTGAGGCCGCTGCCGCCGTCGGTTCCGGCTTTGGGCTCGAGCCATGCGATGTCGGTGAGCGAAAGTTTCTGAGCCATGCGGTGACACACGCCCCCACGTGCGTTGTCGAGGTTGGTGTGTGCTGCATAGATGGTTATATCATGCTTTATGGCAGCGATGATAATGCGCTCGATATAGTCGCGCCCCGAGATTTGTTTCACGGGGTGGAACAGCAGTGGATGGTGACTCACAATCATGTTACATCCACGAGCCACGGCCTCATTCACTACGTCTTCAGTGACGTCTAAACACAACAATACCCCTGTAGCATCTACATCTCCCGGCACTCCAATCTGCAATCCAGCATTGTCAAATCCGTCTTGCAGGGCGAGAGGTGCAAAGTCTTCAAGGGCATCAATTATTTCCTTGATCTTCATAATCGGTTGCAAAGGTAGGGAAAAAAAGTGAATAACGGATTATGAATAACAGAGAATTTGCCTTCATGCGCTCAAATTTCTTCCATCTCCCGACCTTTTTTGCATTTTTACCAACATTTACATTATGCCCGTAGTTGGTTTTTCATGATTTATTACTATCTTTGCCCACGATACCGAACAACAATAAAAAGGACAAACATGAAACGACTTTTTTTATCAATCACGACACTATGTTTGTGTCTCATGGCAGGCGCGCAGTCACGTCCCGCTTATCTCGACCCGTCACGGCCGATAGAAGAGCGCATAGACGATGCACTGAGCCGCATGACACTCGAGGAGAAAGTGCGGCTGTGTCACGCACAAGGTAAGTTCTATTCAAACGGAGTACCACGCCTCGGCATCCCGGGGTTGTGGTCGAGCGACGGTCCTCACGGCGTGCGCTTTGAGATGCAATGGGCCGGATGGGGTCATGCCGGATGGGAGACCGACTCGTGTACCGCCTTTCCATCGCTCACATGCCTGGCTGCCACCTGGAACGAAGAACTGGCTTACCAGTATGGCCACGGAGTGGGCGAAGAAGCACGCTACCGCAACAAGCACGTGATGCTCGGCCCTGGTGTCAACATATATCGCACCCCGCTCAACGGACGCAACTTCGAATACATGGGCGAAGACCCCTACCTCACCTCGCGCATGTGCGTGCCTTACATCAAAGGTGTGCAAAGCATGGGAGTGGCCAGTTGTGTGAAACACTTCTGCCTCAACAACCAGGAAAACAACCGCATGGCAGTGAACGTGGAGGTGAGCGAACGCGCACTACGCGAGATCTACCTGCCGGCATTCAAGGCTGCCGTCGAGGAAGCCGGCGTGTGGTCGCTCATGGGAGCCTACAACAAGGTGCGCGGCACACATGCATGTCACAACCACTACACCTTGCAGGAGATACTGAAAGGCGAATGGGGATTCGACGGAGCAGTGCTGAGCGACTGGGACGGCACCCACAACGCCCGCGAAGCGGCATACAACGGTCTCGACATCGAGATGGGAACATCCAACCGCCCCGACACAGGCATCAGCGGCCGTCAGTTTAAGTTCGACGACAGCTACCTCGGGCTCGACTTCCTGCGAGCACTGCGCAACGGCACATATCCCGAAAGCCTCGTAAACGACAAGGCACGCCGCGTGCTACGCCTCATATTCCGCACCTCGATGAACGGACGCACCGATTTCGGTAACCAAGACTTCGCCGCACATTCGCGCATCGTGCGCCAGATTGGCAACGAGGGTGTGGTGCTGCTGCAAAACAACGTAGTAGGCAAAGCTCCGCTGCTGCCTGTCAATGCCGACGACTACAACCACATACTGCTCGTGGGCGACAATGCCGACCGCATCCTCTCGCATGGCGGACAATCGTCGGAACTCAACCCGCAACACGAGACATCGGTGCTCAAAGCCCTGAAAGCCCTCTACGGCGACAAACTGACCTATGCACGGGGATACAGCACCGACTCACGGCAAACCCAGCAGTTGCTCGACGAGGCAGTGCGCATGGCTCGCGAGGCCGATCTCATCATCTATGTAGGCGGACTCAACAAAGAGGGCGGACAAGACTGTGAAGGCAGCGACCGCAAAGACATGTCGCTACCCTACTCGCAAGACCAACTCATCGACGCCTTGCTCAATATCAACCCACGCATGGTGACTGTGCTCATGAGCGGCAACGCAGTGTCGCTGCCACACGTGAGCCGTATGCCGGCAATACTACATGCATGGTATCTGGGTAGCGATGCAGGCGACATCATAGCCGACATCATCTCCGGAGCCGTATGTCCGAGCGGAAAACTGCCGTTCACCTACCCACTGCGCCTTGCCGACAGCCCTGCACACTCGTTCGGACCCGAAGCCTATCCGGGAGTAAACGGCACCGAGACATACAAGGAAGACATACTCGTGGGTTATCGCTGGTACGACACAAAGCGGCTGCAAGTGCTCTTCCCGTTCGGCCACGGACTCAGCTACACCACATTCAGCATCTCACAGGTGAAGCTCACCGCACCGCGCACCGTGACAGCCACCATCAGCAACACAGGCAAACGTGCAGGCAAGGAAGTGGTGCAGCTCTACATAGGCGACGACAAGGCATCGGTGCTGCGTCCGCTCAAGGAGCTGAAACACTTCAAGAAAGTGAGTCTGAATGCAGGCGAGACAAAGACCGTCAGCTTCGAAATCGACGACGACGACCTCAAATTCTACGACGAGCCGTCACACTCATGGCGACTTGAGCCAGGCACCTTCACCGCCTATGTCGGCACATCGAGTCGCGACATCAAGGGAAAAGTGAAGATAAAGGTTGAAGACTGACAACCACACGTGTACAGTTGGATTGCAAAGAGTGCGCAGTCGCGTTTTGCCAGTGCGCACTCTTCTATTTACAGCCTTCCATTTACACTGCGGACTTGCGGACCTTAGACTGCGGACTTGCAAGCCTTAGACCGCGGACTTGCAATCAGTCTTGTAATGAGATACTGATTGGGAAAAAAGTAGATAAAGTTATTAGGACCATGCACAAAAGCACAAGAGTGCGCAGTCGCGACCCCGAGAGTGCGCAGAAAGAGAAATGGGGATAGGGCGAAAGAGATAGCAAAAGCAAGAAGCAAAAAGATACAAAAGACCCCTGCACTTGGTAATCATCACGAGTTTTATAAAGTTGATATTTTACTTTTTTGCCTATATAATCTCCTTTTTGTACCTTATTGCAATGTGTGAATGAAAAGCATTGTTGCTATGTGGAGTTAGCAAACGCAGGGATTTTGTAATATAATTACAAAAACACACAAAAAACACACGGTTCGTTTT